>NZ_JAUOSH010000018.1:0-106041 GCF_030548765.1 Shewanella sp. 3_MG-2023
TTGAGGCTATTGGCCTGTCGCCGTGTCAGTGGATGCGCATTATAGGCAAGTTAAGATTTAGCGCAAGGGCTTTTATGAAGAAAACGATAGAAAATGGCTTGTTCGTTGCTATTTCAAACGAAACGCACAAAAAAGGGACTAACCGTCCCTTTTAAGACGCTATATCAGGCTTTACTCACCAAAGAATCTTGATTCTTGTTTGATGACAACGGCCTTATCATCAATGGTCGCGGCTACGATTAAGTTAATTTTAGTCACGGTTCGCTCTAACACCCCTGGATCGACAGCAATACTAATAGGTAAGGTGAGCACTTCACCCGCTTGCACTGATACGGTTTGTGGACCGCTCCATTCATATCCTTCAATACCATCCATCGAAAGTGCATATTGCTGTGCTTGCTCAGTTTTATTAAGTAGCTTTAAGGTATAGGTGTTCTGCACTAAGCCATCGTTGGTTATTCTATATAAAGCATTTCGGTCTCGGATAACATCCATTCGCACAGGGGCAATTGTGGCGCTGGCATAGATAAACACTAAGATCATGACTGTTAACGCCACACCATAACCCACCAATTTCGGTCTTATGATGCTTTCTTTAACGTTTTCTAATTTATTTTCGGTGGTGTAGCTGATAAGTCCCTTGTCATAACCCATTCGCTCCATTGTGGTATCGCAGGCATCAATACAGGCGCCGCAGTTAATACACTCATATTGCAGCCCATTACGAATATCAATACCGGTAGGGCAAACTTGGACACATAGGTCACAGTCAATACAATCACCTAAGCCCATTTCTTTAGGGTCTGCTTTGCGTGAACGTGGGCCACGGGTTTCACCACGTTTTGCGTCATAACCGACTATATAAGTGTTCTTATCAAACATGGCTGCTTGGAAGCGCGCATAAGGGCACATATGAATACACATGATCTCACGCATCCAGCCAGCATTACCGTAGGTTGCTAAGGTAAAAAATACTACCCAGAAATAAATGCCAATATCGGCATTAAGGGTAAATACATCAATATAGACTTCACGGCTTGGCACAAAGTACGACACAAAGGTCATCGCTGTAAGTAATGATATGAGTAACCAAGAAGTGTGTTTGGCTGTTTTACGCCATAGCTTATTAAAGCTCCAGGGCATCTGATCTAGCTTGATACGTTTATTTCGCGCACCTTCAAACTTCTCTTCTAACCAGATAAAGATAAATGTCCACACGGTTTGCGGACAAGTGTAGCCACACCAAACTCGCCCGAGATAGGTGGTAACAAAAAACAGTCCAAATGCGGCAATAGTAAAGAGTGCTGCCAATAGGGTTAAATCTTGCGGCCAAATAGTGAGATTAAAGATGTGGAACTTCTGTTCACCCAAATTAAACCACACGGCTTGTCTATCACCCCAAGGCAACCAAGGCAGGATAAGAAAGAAAGATAAAGTCGCCCAGCCAATACGGCGTCTTACCGTGGTCCACAGTCCTGTGACAGCACGGACATAGATACTGTTACTCGGATTAAAGCGATCCGCTTTACTGGCGTCGGGTTGATGAATCTTGATCCGGGCTTGCTTAGCGTAATCTTTAGTTTGAGATTCTTGTGTCATCTTGATGCCTTACTACTCAAAAAAGGGGCAAATTCTGTTTAGGTTACAGAAAACGTTATTAATTTAGATAAAAATAGCCTGTAACTGCTACGCACTCGTTTATAGAGTGTTAATTGAGTGTATTATACTCGCATTGTTTAAACTTATTCACTTTAATTGGACTAAAAGATGAGAGGCTGGATCCTTATAGCACTGATTGGCGGCGTTATTTACTACTTTGCCACCGAAACCGACAAATTAGATGAACCTATTGCTGCAGTTGAGTCGGTATTCAACGATACAGAAAAAAAACTAAAATCAATGACGGGCACTAAGATCACCAGAAAGGAAGATATCATCCCCACCATTCCCAGTGAGGTGATTGAAAGACTGACAGCTAAAGAACTCACTGAACTGAAAAGCGTGTTTACTGACAATGAGTCTGTGAGTGCATTTAAAGATGAGTATTGCGGTTTTGGGCTGACACATCCTGCTATTAGTAAACAAAACCTGCAATTTATCTGCGATAAAATATAATTTTTGGCTTTCCTGCCCTATGTCAATTGACCTGAGAATTATTTCAGCCTAGCCTTTGGATAATCTATTGAAAAAGGCTAGCAAAAAATGACTCAGCAGGTTTCCGACATATTCGACCCAACACTTTGGGACACTGTAACTGACTTCGATTTTGAAGACATCACTTATCATCGCGCAAAAGATCAAGGTACGGTGCGTATCGCGATTAACCGCCCCGACTGTCTTAATTCATTCCGCCCAAAAACCGTTGATGAACTCTACACTGCGTTAGATCATGCCCGCCAATGGTCTGATGTCGGCTGTGTATTAATTACAGGTAACGGCCCATCAGCAAAAGGTCAGCACTCTTTTTGCGCCGGTGGCGATCAGCGTATCCGAGGTAAAGATGGCTATAAATATGAAGGCGCAGAAGAAGGTAAACCTGATGTGGCACGCATGGGCCGCTTGCACATATTAGAAGTACAACGCCTTATCCGCTTTATGCCTAAAGTGGTTATTGCTGTAGTACCTGGCTGGGCTGTTGGCGGCGGCCATAGCTTACATGTTGTGTGCGACCTCACCTTAGCTTCTAAAGAACATGCGGTATTTAAGCAAACGGATCCTGATGTAGGCAGTTTTGACTCAGGCTATGGTAGTGCTTATTTAGCGAAAATGATCGGCCAAAAACGTGCTCGTGAGATTTTCTTCCTTGGCTTTAATTATACCGCTGATGAAGCGTTTGATATGGGCATGGTTAACCGCTCTATCCCCCATGCTGAACTTGAAACTGAAGCATTAAGCTGGGCGAAAGAAATCAACAGTAAATCCCCAACCGCGATGCGTATGCTCAAATATGGCTTTAACTTGCCAGATGATGGTTTGGTTGGGCAGCAATTATTTGCTGGTGAAGCCACTCGTTTAGCTTATGGCACAGACGAAGCGCAAGAAGGCCGTGATGCATTTTTAGAAAAGCGCGACCAAGACTTTTCTAAGTTCCCTTGGCATTACTAATACTTACTCTTGCTTACTATCGTTAACTTAGAAGATGTCAGCCACTCATAGTAATAGCAGCAAATTAAGCCGACCATTTCTCGGTCGGCTTAATTGAAAAATCAAATAACGCCTATCGATAAACTGACCTTTACAACCTAGATGATAACAATTATCATTTGCATCAGGTTAATAAAACAGGTCATTTATCATGAAAAAAACAATCACTTTCGCCATCTTACATTTCTGTGTCGCTTTTACTGTCACTTATCTATTAACAGGCAGTATTGTTATCGGCGGCGCTATCGCACTATTAGAACCTGCTGTAAATACCGTAGTATTCTATTTTCATGAGAAAGTCTGGAAACGCATTGAGCAAGCTAAAGCTGAAGATACCTTGCAACAACTCAGCGCAGCTTAACCCCCATTTATAATGGCTTAGCCAATTACAGTATCAAATGATCTGATCGATCACTCTGCTTTATGCTGCTCTTTTTGCTCTAACCCAAGTTTATTGGCCAAGGGTGCAATAGCGCCGCCCTGAATAAACACAGACATCAATACAAAAAAGAATACCATGTGGACGATTTCTATCGCACCTGGTACGCCTGCCGCTGCAGGTATTAAGGCAAACACAATCGGAGTTGCCCCTTTTAGGCCTATTATTGAAATAAATAAACGCTTTTTCCAGCTGGCCTTCACAAACGGCAAGTAACATAACTGCACCGCTAACGGTCTCGCGACCAAGATAAGTAATAGCCCCGGAATAATAGAAATCCAAAAGACGTTCATTAATGTCTGCGGGAATATCTGCAGTCCGAGCACGATAAACATCAACGCCTGCGCCAACCAAGATAAACTATTAAAAAAGTGTAAATTAACCAGTTGGCCGCGCTTAATGCCATTACCTATCACCACACCAGCAATATAAGACGCCAGTAAAATATTACCGCCAAGCATCTCGGCGCTATAAGTAGCAATAATAAAGCTCGCTAACACAAATACCGGAATAAGCCCGAATTCAGCCAAACTAATTCGATTAAGCAGTAATACTGCTAATTTACCAATTAAGAAGCCCACCACAATGGCAACCAAAATCTGGCTCGCTAGGTGCAGTGATAAGGTTGAAATAGCAACCGCTTGATGAGAAGCCAGTGTCATATCGGTTAATACAATCACCATTAGCATTGCCACAGGGTCATTGGTGGCTGACTCGAACTCCAGCACAGTATCGGTTTGCTCTTTTAACTTAAGCTTTTTAGACTCTAAAATTGAAAATACTGCCGCCGCATCAGTTGAAGATACGATAGCGGCAAATAACAAGCAGGTGATTAGATTAAAATCCAGCAGTCCATAAAGAATTGCCGCAAAGATGAGCGTGGTAAATATCACCCCAAATGACGCTAATACTCCGCCTTCTTTATAGGCCACTTTAATTTTATCGGTGGAGGTATTTAAGCCACCGACAAATACAATCACATTAAGTGCCAACCCCCCTATCCATGCAGTTTGGTCGAGATTGTCATACACGAAATTAAACTCACCATTACCCAAGGATAAACCGACCCCCATAAATATCAGCAACGAAGGTATGCCTAAGGTGCGAGATGGATGGTGCAATAAAATGCCAATAACAATGAGTACTGAGATGCCAATCATGACCATTTCTGTTGTCATACATTTACCTTATATAGTGTGAATAATGTCGATGCACTCTGCTGTTAGAGTGGGCGTTGCATGCGGTGTGCATATCTTAGTTGCTCGTAAACTTGGCAATGAAAAGGTAAAAAGACGATGTTGCAGTGTACATTGCGATGACTTAACCCCACTCAAACGGCGGTTTAGCTTACTAATTGTATATTATTTTAGCGCCTTAATTGATTGTCATAAAACTTTCATATTAGCCCAAATGTTAATAACCACTGCATAAAGAAAAACCCAAATATCGACACAAGGTTAAAATAAACTTAATTCACAATTAACTTAACACAGCAAAACAACTAGCTGACAAGCGCCGAACGCACCCAAGCACCCACTACAACTATATCCACATAAAGCCTGCAAATTTAAGAAATTAAAAGCCAACTTCCAAAATGCCTCACTCGACCACCCGTTACCGGTAACAACCAATTAACACCAACAAAACAACAACCTAACCACAATTAATCCAAATTAATTTGCTCGCTTTTGACTGTAACTTAACTGTCATATTGATCTGTCTTAATGCACTCGCTTCAAATCGAACCTTAAAAGAGAAGCGCCCTAATGTTGATATCCAAATGGATTAAACGAACTACCTATATTAAGTGGAACTTGTGATGAAAAAAGTGATTGGTTTACTAACAGCTGTTGGTTTAATGGCAGCACCTCTTGTTCAAGCTGGTACAGTTACAGTGTCTGGTTCAACCTCTGTTGCCCACGTTATGGAAGTGCTGGCAGAAAATTATCAAAATACGACAAACAAAAATGTTGAAGTACAGGGCACCGGCTCATCAGCAGGTATTCGCGCCGCTAAAGATGGCACCAGTATGATTGGTATGTCATCTCGTAATATCAAACCAAATGAATTAACGCCAAAAACAAAAGAAATCGTTATCGCTCGTGATGGTATTGCTACTGCAGTAAATAAAGCAAACCCAGTTAAAGACCTGACTCAAGAACAAATTTCTAAAATCTACCGTGGCGAAATCAAAAACTGGAGCGAAGTTGGCGGCGAAGCACGTCCAATCGTTGTTGTTACTCGCGAAAATGGTTCAGGTACTCGTGGCGCATTTGAAGAAATCATGCAGCTACAACGTAAAGTTAATGGCCACACAGTAACTGCTATTACTCCTTCCGCTCAAGTCGGTAACGGTAACGGCATGATTAAAACCATCGTTGCTAACAACCCATACGCTATTGGTTATATTTCACTAGGTAGTGTTGATGATTCACTCAACGCATTATCAGTCAATGGTGTTGCAGCTACCGATAGCAACATTGCCGCTGGCGACTATCAAATTGCCCGCCCTTTCATTGCGTTAATAAATGAAGACGCACCAGCAACAGCAAAATCATTTATTGAATTCATTATGTCTGCAGACGGTCAAGGTATCGTTGCAGAAGAAGGCTACATCCGCGTTCAGTAATTACTGATTGAATGCATGGCATAAGAAGGCCTAGACCTTCTTATGCTGCTTTTTGTTTATATAGAGGTTGTAACATGGAAACGGCTAGCAAAATAGACATGACGACAAAGGTGTCACTGTCTCCTGCCAAGAAAATTGATTGGGTAGAACTACTCTTTCACGGGTTATTTTTTCTCAGCGCCATGGTCGGCGTGGTATCGGTCATCACTATTGGCTGGTTCGTTTTCTATGAAGGATTACCCGCATTTAAAGAAGCGGGAGTGTTAAACCTCATTTTTGGTAAAGAATGGCTACCACCTGCGCTTTACGGTATCGCCGCCATGATTGTCGCCTCGCTTGCTTCAACCATGGGCGCGGTAATGATTGGCGTACCCGTCGCAATATTAACCGCAGTCTTCTTAGCGGAAATTGCCCCAAAGTGGCTCGCCAACATTGTTAGACCTGCTGTTGAGCTATTAGCGGGTATTCCGTCGGTGGTTTATGGCTTTTTCGGTTTGATTGTTATCGTGCCAGCTATTGAAAGCATTTTTAATATTCCTGCAGGTAACACTCTATTAGCGGGGATTATCGTGTTGGCGATTATGATTTTGCCAACCGTTATTACGATTTCAGAAACATCGTTAAGAGCACTCACCCCGACTTACAAAGAAGGTGCTTTAGCCTTAGGGGCATCGCACATTTACAGTATTTTTAATGTGTTAATTCCTGCAGCTAAAAGCGGAATTTATACCGGTGTGGCTTTAGGTGTCGCCCGCGCCATTGGTGAAACCATGGCCATTATCATGGTGATGGGTAATGCCCCTGCTATGCCAGGCTCGCTACTTGAACCTGCACGTTCATTAACGGCTAACATCGCAATGGAAATGTCTTATGCAACCGGCATCCACTCAAGTGCTTTATACGCTACAGGCATTGTATTACTGGCCTTTATCGTTTGTTTAAATGCTGGACTACTTTATCTAAACCGTAAAAGAGGGCATGCATAATGACTCAAGTATCAAACAAGCAATCCCGAGTGTTTAAAGACAAGGCTGCACTGGCAGGCGTTTGGGCATCTGCAGCGCTCACCATCGTATTTTTACTTTGGGTCGTGTGGCACATTTTATCTAACGGCTTAAGCCATGTCAGTTGGGAGTTTATTACCAGTAGCTACACACGCATTGGCGAAGCATCAGGTATTTGGGCGATGATTGTATCAACCGTTTATATGGTTGGATTGTCACTGGGTATCGCAGCGCCACTGGGGATTATGACCGCTATTTACTTAACCGAATACGCCAAACCTGGCAGTAAATTGGTTGAAGTGATCCGTTTTTGTATTGAATCATTAGCCGGTATTCCATCGATTGTTTACGGTCTGTTTGGTATGACCTTCTTTGTGACAGTACTCGGCCTTGGGTTCTCTATCCTTGCTGGCGCGCTGACACTGTCAATGCTGATTTTACCTGTGATAATCCGCACCACTGAAGAAGCGCTAATGGCGGTACCTATGAGCTACCGTGAAGGGGGTTATGCACTGGGCAGTTCAAAGATTTATACCATTTGGCGCCTCATTTTACCTAACGCATTACCGGGTATTGTGACCTCAATTATTTTGAGTACAGGCCGCGTTATTGGTGAGTCGGCACCGGTATTTTTAACCGCAGGCATGGTGACACAAATTCCTGAATCAGTATTAGATTCTGGCCGCACCTTAACCGTGCATTTATATAAACTCACCCAAGAATTATTTACTCAACATGAGTGGGATCAGGCCTATGCCACAGCCACCATCTTGATTGTATTAGTGCTAGTACTCAATCTAGCCACCAAAATTATCGCAGCTCGATTTGATAAACATTCACATTAAGGCAATTTAAAAATGAACAAGCTTGAAGTCAATAATCTCAACCTTTTCTACGGCGAAAACCAAGCGCTGAAGAATATTTCATTGCCTATTCCTGCTAAACAGGTCACGGCGTTAATTGGTCCATCTGGTTGTGGTAAATCAACCTTATTGCGCACCTTAAATCGCATGAACGACTTAGTGGCAGGGGTAAAAATTGATGGTGATGTGTTATTTGAAGGCGAAAACATATATTCAGACATTGATGTAAAACAACTGCGGATGCGCGTGGGCATGGTATTTCAAAAACCCAACCCATTCCCGATGAGTATTTATGACAATGTTGCCTTTGGCCTAAAAGCGCAAGGCGAAAAAGACAAGCAAGTCATTGCTGATATGGTTGAAGAATCATTACGTGGTGCAGCATTATGGGATGAAGTGAAAGAACGCCTTCATAGTCCAGCACTTGGTTTATCAGGCGGTCAGCAGCAACGTTTGTGTATTGCCCGTGCCATTGCTATGCAACCTGAAGTGATTTTGATGGATGAACCAACCAGTGCGCTTGATCCTATCGCTACCCATAAAATTGAAGAGTTAATGGACGAGCTACGTAAAAAGTTCACCATTGTAATTGTGACTCACTCAATGAATCAGGCAAAACGGATTTCAGATAAAACCGCCTTCTTCTGGATGGGCGAGTTAGTTGAACACGCGGATACCGCCACCTTATTCCAACACCCAGTAGATAGCCGCACTCAAGGTTATGTTAGCGGTGAATTTGGTTAAGCTGTCTACTAAATAGTTTATCCAAGCCTGCTTATACTGCCCGCTAAAGACAAAAAGCCCGAGACTAACATGGTTAGCTCGGGCTTTTTTGATTGGTAATAAATAAGACTGCTTATTAGGCAGCCTTATTGGCCATTAACCAATATGCACTTCACCTTTCCAGCTTACTGTTTTACCAGCAATTTCAAGGCTTGTGTGGCTGTCTGCATTGACATCAGCTTTGTTTGATACAAACACATTAACCTCTTGGCCTGACACCAGCGTCAGTTTCACAGCTGATGCATCAGCTGTGTGAGTGAGTACTTCAACCTTGCTCACTTGACCGCGAGCATCAGTGCTCGCTTCAATCGCTTCATTGAAATAGCCATGGGTTTCATAGACGTTAGCAAATAAATGCGTCTTGCCTTGCTGACGTAACAGCATTACCGGCTCGCTGCGTAAGTTAAAATCAGGATCATTGGCGCCAGTACGGGCAAAAATGACTTCACTGTCTTGGGTTGCGCTGCTCACCATTGAATAGTAGCTGCTGCCCATTAACCAGCTTACCAAGCTGCCTTGCTGATCAACCCTGCCTGAAGCAATGTTCCACAAGTGCTGATAACCTGATTTTTCACCGACAGGCTTAAGCTTAGACGCCGTTTGGTACTCAAAATCAGTACGGATAATTTGACCGCTGTGATGCATTACATAATCATAGGTATGCTGCTCGTCACTGGTTAAGCGGAATAAATCCAATACGATTGGCTTAGCAATGCCGGCAACTTCGAACATCACTACTGTGCGTTGTTGATCAACCCCTGGGTAGTAGCCACGTACAAATGCACTCATGGCTTGCATGTTGTTATCACCTGCCACAAAGAAGTGCGGTTCACCCCAACGTGCTTCAGCAGTGGCGGTGTCACCTTGGTTTTGACTGGTTTCATCAACCACAACTGTATTGTGAGCAACAGTTTGCTTACAGTAGCTTTTGTTTTCAGGAATATAACGACCGCCAAATTTTGGCTCAACGTTAACCCAACGGCCAAAGCCATAATCGTGAGTCACTTCTTGACCGTGATTAAACAGGCTGAGGTGTAAACCATCAAAATGACCGTGATCTAATGCTGAATGCAATTTATGGTCACTGCCGTGTTGGCCGTACCATAGTAGCGCCATGCTATCGTCAGCTTTAACATCACGATGACGTAAAATTGAAATACCGCCGCGCTCGCCTTGTGGGCCGTCAGTGAGCTGTAAACTACCCCAGTTAAAGCCTGCGAGTTTTTCAGAGTTTGCTACACCGTCAGATAATGCGGCACCTGAACCATGTACCCAAACCTTGTCTTGATGCACAGCCATTGATTTAAGGTTGTCATCTTGGGAGTAACGCTTAAAGCACACGCTAGTGGCAATTAAAACGCCTTCATCTTTAATGTCCATGGTTTTAGATGAATCATTAAGGGCTGGCAACACACCATTAGGGAACGCGGTAGACATCACGGCGTAAGTGGTGGTTTTAATCACTTGATCTTTCAAGTTATAGATATCGATTTCAGGCTGACGACGTTGAATAGTCTCAGCAAATAAGTAAATCGGTCTAAGCGAGAAACGGTGATAATACGGACCTTCCATATAGTAACCATCTGGCGAGAACAGTTGCGTCAGCTGAGCAATAAAGCCACCTGATACGCTGTCACCCGCTAAGCCATAAAGTGCTTTATCAACACTGGCTTGGTCGTTAATGGCGTAACCACAAATACCCACACCCGCCACAGCCCAAAGGCCATGGTTATGGACGATGTCAAAATCGTGGGCATAAGTATCAACAAACAAGTCAATCATAGGACGGAATAAGTCGTTTTCGATTAACTGTTGTTCGTCAGTGGTTAACTCATGACGAATACACGAATAAGCACAAGATGCATACAGCATCCACATGTTTTCATTCAGTGTCTGATGGAAAATACGCCCTGGTGGGTTTGAGTCACGGCTAGTGTTCAGCTCAAAGCTGGTATACACCTTAGCGTACTCAACCAACATGGTTTTAGCGTAATCAAGGTAGCGCTTATCTTGAGTGATCAAGAATAAACGCCCTGCTAAATCCAGGTGGATGTAGTTTTGCTTGTGGCGGTTATGCTCATAACCGCCCGCTTCACCGTGGCCAGGAATTTCAATGCCGACAGGTAGATAAGCTTCTAGAGCTGCCACTTCAGTAGCAATAGAGCGGCCCATTAAGCTGTCTGTATTTAGATGAGTACGTAACTCAGCAGCTTCTTCAAAGCTCATTAATAATGGTTGGTAACTCATGGTATTAACCTCTTACTTCAACAGCAAAGTAACCCTGCCATTGGAAATCTTGATTGTTAAATGTCACGCTAGTTTTGCTCTCGTCAGTCACGCCAACTTGGTTACTGACCATCACAATGATTGAGTAATCTTTAGCGATAATTTCGATGACCGATCCCTGCTCATTGGTGCCAATAACCTTAACCTCGGTAATTTGGCCGCGGGCTTCAGTACTGGCTTCAATGGCTTCATTAAAGTAACCATGAGTCTCAAGTACGTTGGCAAATAAGGTATCTTTTGCATTGCGACGTAATACTAAGCCTGGCTCGCTGCGTAAGTTAAATGATGGGTCATTGGCGCCGCTGCGAGTAAAGATAACTTCGTCTTCTTCGCTTGATGCCGTAAGCCAAGTGTAATAGCTGCTACCTTGTAACCAGCTCACTAAAGTGGTGTCTTTTGCTTTACCTTGACCAACATTCCAAAGATGTTGATAACCAAAATCATCACCTAGCGTCGATAACTCGGCGTGAGTTTGATAATCAAAGTTTGTCCGCACGATTTGACCATCGTAATGCAGTGCGTAGTCATATTGATGCGCCACCTCACTGGTTAAACGGTATAAATCAACCAAGATGGGTTGTGCTAAACGCTCGTCGTTTATCATGAGCAAGCTACGTTGCTGATCAACCCCTTCATAGAAGTCACGACAAAATGCACTCACACCTTGAATTTCTTTATCATCACCGCTAAAGAAGTGTGGTTCACCGTGGCGGCTATCAGCTAATTTAACGTCAAAGTTGTTTTGACACTTTTGATCTACCGCTACCGCATTATGGGCAATAGTTTGGCGAGCATAAGATTTGTTTTCATCTAAGTAACGACCACCAAATTTTGGCTCCACGTTAACCCAGCGACCAAAGCCGTATTCACGTAATACTTCTTGGCCATTGTTAAAGAAGCTCACTCCTAAGGTATCAAAGTGACCATGGCCCATGCCGTGTTGACCGTAGTTCATCACTAACTGGCTCACATCGCCTTTATTACTTTGCATACGTAAAAATGCCTGCGCGCCACGATCACCATTTGGGCCTTCGTTTAGCTCAACACTGGCCCAGCAAGGGTTTAAAGCAGCATCATTGTTATCAAAAGCGCTTGAAAGTGCTTGGCCACAAGCATTAACCCACACTGTATCTTGAATCTGCGCCATGCCTAAGATGTCATCATCAATACCATAGTGTTTCGCGTATAAGCTCAGCGCCACAATCACACCCGCATCGCAAATATCCATGGTCAGTGAAGCATCATTTAATGCAGGGAATACCCCATTTGGATAAGCTGTTGCCAGCATTGCTTTAACGGTTTTACCAATGACTTGACCGTTAAAGTTAAAGATATCTAGCTCAGGACGGTGACGGTGAATCGCCTCAGCAAACAAACATAGTGGACGAATGGCATAACGATGATAGTAAGGACCTTCCATGTAGTAACCAGAAGGAGCAAACAACTTACTGATTTGCGCTAAATAACCGCCTTCAATGTCATCACCTTTAAGACCGTGAATAGACATTTCAACATATTCAGGCTTATCGATGGCTAAACCACACATGGCAACAGCTGCTACAGCCCAGATGCCGTGGTTATGGATGCGGTCAAAATCGAATGCATACTTATCAGTAAACATATCTAACATTGGCTGGAATAAACCATCGATAATGGTTTGCTGCTGCTCAGCAGATAACCAATGGCGAATACAGCTATAACCTAAGCTAGAATAAAGCAGGAAGACATGTTCATTGAGGATTTGATGAAACAAACGACCCGGTGGGTTAGTGTTCAATTGCTCATGGTAATCAAGCTTCAAATACTTATCTGCATAAGCAAGTAACAGGTCAGCTGTATACTGAGCGTACTTGTCTTCACCTGTTACCAGAAACAAACGTCCTGCTTGGTTAATATATTGATAGTTTTGTTTGTGACGATTATGTGCATAACCACCCGCTTCACTATGGCCAGGGACTTCAACCCCTAACGCCATAAACGCGTCAGTATCTTCAATTAACTTGGTTAAGCTTTTACCCATTAGGCTATCTTTACCTAATTCATTGGCGATTGATGTGATTTCCGACTGTTCAAAAAGTACCGCTTTAATGGCTTGCGACATATTAACCTCAAACTAAAAGTGCTCATCTGAATCTAAAATAATACAAATAAACAAAAATTTCAGCATATATAAACTAATAATAGACTTGGATCACTGACTATTAGTTTTAGTTTTCACTATCAACTGTGCTTATTAAAATAATGAATAAATTACATAATTTATTTTTAACCCGATAAATCAATCAGATAGATGTATGACCTGTAAAATAATATAAAACAAATACGAAGCCGATCACAGTTACGGTAGATTTGTATTACAAATAAAAGTATTTTACTAGTACACTTAGATCAAACTAAACAAGGTGGCGTTCGATTAACGTACAAATTGAGCGGCAACTTTAGCCAAGATAAATAGTCGATACCACAAAGTTCAATCAAGCACTAAGGCCTGATGAATATAGCTTACTTGCTGCTATCGACAATAAAAGGAGATTGTAATGAACGCATTTTATGAAGACGACAAAACCGCTTGGGAAGACCTAGGTGATGGTTTGAGCCGCAAAATAATTGGTTATACTCCTGATTTAATGGCTGTATTTGTAAAATTTGATAAAGGTGCCATCGGCCACCCGCATACTCACGACATTCACGATCAAATTGGTTATGTGGCTGCAGGCAGCTTTGAAGCTGAAATCGATGGTGTTAAAAAAGTGCTTAAAGCTGGCGATGCTTATATTGCGCCTAAAATGGTGATGCATGGTGCCGTCGCGTTAGAGCAAGACAGCATTTTAATTGATATGTTCAATCCTGCTCGTCAAGATTTTCTATAAAACCAAATAGGAGCTGATATGTCTATGTTAAAGGTCGGTATCATTGGCGAATGCATGATTGAACTGCAACAACGTGATGGCGAACTTGTCCAAAGCTTCGGTGGTGACACCCTGAATACTGCGGTGTATTTATCTCGATTAACTCAAGATAAAAATATGACCATCAGCTACTTCAGTGCCTTAGGTCAAGACCCCTTCAGCCAAAACATGCTTAAAAGCTGGCAACAAGAAGGCATAGATACCCAGCACGTTCAAATTATGTCTGAAAAGCTGCCAGGTTTATACGCTATCGAAGTCGATGACGAAGGTGAGCGAAGCTTCCATTACTGGCGTAATGATGCCGCGGCAAAATTCTGGTTAGAACACGCTTCAGCAACACTGCTAACAACGATCAGTCAATACGATGTGTTGTACTTATCAGGTATTAGCTTGGCGATTTTAACCCCTAAAAGCCGAGCAATACTGTTCGACGTCCTGCAAAAGTGTAAAGACAATGGCGGCAAGATTATTTTTGATAATAACTTCCGTCCCAGATTGTGGCAGTCACATCAACAGGCCCAAGAAAGCTATCTTAAAATGTTGGCCCTAACCGATATTGGCTTACTCACGTTTGAAGACGAACAAGCCTTGTTTGGTGACACGCAACTGGCAACCTGTATCGATCGCAGCCTCAGTGCAGGCATGAGCGAAGTAGTCATTAAGCGCGGTGCAGAAGAGTGCCTCATCGTCACCAAAGACGGCCAAGTTAGTGTGCCAGCCACCTTAGTAGAAACTGTGGTTGATACCACCTCAGCGGGCGATTCATTTGCAGCTGGGTATTTGTCACAACGTTTACTGGGCGCAAGCCAACAACAGTCAGCGCTTACCGGTCATGCATTAGCAAGTGAAGTGATCCAGCACAAAGGTGCCATCATTGATATCAGCGTAATGCCAGCAATACCAATGGCCTTTGATTCATAGCGCTAAGTATTTTCTGCAACAGTTTTAGGTAATCCATTTGGGCGAATTACCGCTAGTTATTATTCAAAAGGAAACAATATGAGCACGCAAAACGAAAGACTAAAACAGCTAAAAGTTATCCCGGTCATTGCCATAAAAAATGCCGATGATGCGGTGAAACTCAGCCAAGTTTTAGTTGAAAATGGTATGCCTTGTGCGGAAATTACCTTCCGTACTCCAGCAGCGGCTCAAGCCATTAAGAATATGCGCGCAGCTTACCCTGATATGTTAATTGGTGCGGGCACGGTATTAAATTCAGCAACGGTAGATGCGGCTATTGATGCAGGCGTGGATTTCATTGTTAGCCCAGGTTTTAACCCAAGCACGGTTAAATACTGTCAGCAACGCGGTATGCCGATTATCCCTGGTGTAAACAACCCATCATTAGTTGAGCAAGCAATGGAAATGGGTTTAGACACAGTTAAGTTTTTCCCAGCAGAGCCTTCTGGCGGCATATCAATGCTAAAAGCATTAACCGCAGTTTACCCAGTAACAATCATGCCTACTGGTGGCGTTTCACCAAAAAACATCAATGACTACTTAGCTGTTGATGCTGTGGTTGCCTGTGGTGGAACTTGGATGGTGCCAGCGAATTTAGTTGATAATCAGCAATGGGATGAAATTGGCCGTTTAGTTCGTGAAGCGGTAGCTGCACTAAACTAATACCTGTGGTGAATATAATGAGTTGCTGCAAATGAGCAAGTTGCAGCGCTTATTAAAAGATTAACAGAAAGACCAAATCATCATTTTAAATCCGATATAAAAGCTAGTGCAGAAACTAGCGAAAACCTAATCCCCATGCTCAAATAATAATAAAAAAATCATACTCCCACTCCGGTGGTATTCTTTCCCCAATATGGATATTGGGGATTTTTCGCTTTATGCCTGCAGCTAACTAAACCACGATTAAACCACAACGTTAAGGGCGATAGACCTGCTTAATCTCTCCTGTTTGATTGCCAAATAATTTCGTGCATAAGGCCAAATAAAGCTCTGCGGTAGCCACTGCATCAACCGAGGCACTATGACCATGGTATTCAGGTAAACCGTAACGCTGTCGTATCGATATCAGTCGATAATCACCATCTTGTTGACTAGCTTTGTTCAAGGTCATCGACTTTTCAATCGCTAAGGTATCAAGCCACAACAGTGGCATGGGTGGTAGCTGATATTTTTTCATCAAATAATGATCAATAAACTGCTGCTCAACTTGCTTACCATGCACTAACAGTAACTTACCCTGCATCTGCCGAAACAGATGCTCCATCACAATATCCAACTTCTGCGCCCGATTAACCATCTGCGGCATAATGTGGTTTATCACCGCGGTTTCTGGCCTCACCACACCTTTAATATAGGTATGGCCGACACTGGCTAAGTCAATTCGCTTGCCACGCATAGTAACGTAACCAACACTCAAAATATGATCTTGCTTAGCATCCAAACCACTGGTTTCAATGTCTAGCGATAAATAGGTGAGTTCAGTGACCTTAGCTCCAAGCTCTGGCAACGGCTGGGTTAATAACGCCAATAAAAAATCCGGTAATTGCGGATGCGCAGCAATATAATCCTGCCTGGCTTTATTGAGTCGCGTTAGTGGGTGAAAGTGGTTTAGCCATTTTTTTATCATTTAATTACCACTAAAGCGAAGCTTGGCCGCATCCTGAAGGTTACTGATAATTCTAAAAGCATCTTTTAAATGTTTACGCTCAAATGAGCTGATCGAGCTCGGCTCCATGTGATTATTGGGTTTTTGCCCCTGACGCAATGCCGATAGTTGATGGTTATAACGCACTTGAGTCACAAAATAGAAGGCCTCAATAATATCTTTAAAGTCATCTTCATGGAGTAGCTTTTGATTCACGGCATACTCAAAACGATGTCGAGTCCCTGACTCTGAACACCCCACAGCTAACCCATAAATACGTGCTAAATCGACAATTAAATTCAAGGCATACTTTTTAATATTAAGCACCTTAGTGTTATTACCGCTTTTTTCTACCACCAATTTATTAAAAATCCCTAAAGGTGGCTGCACTCGAACGGCATCAGTAACCAGCGAATGCAAAAACTGATGATCTTGGGCAATTAATTGATGTAAGTGCTGCTGCAGTTCAGCGGAAAAATTAGCATTGCCATGTAAGCTTCGCACCTCTAAAAATACGCTGACATTCATCAGCATGCCATATTGGGGATTGCTGACCCACTTGCGGTAAAACTGTTTCCATACAGATAAGGTCTGACACCATTTAGGGTTCGATGCCATGTAATGACCGGTACAGGTGGGATAGCCGCAACCATCCAAGCCTTGATTAACGAATTCACTAAGCTTAATAAAGTAAACTTTATCTTCTTCTGTCGCACTGTCATCCATAATAATGGCGCTATCTTGATCTGACAGCATATGAATTTCATTGCGGGCGTGGGAGCCTGCAACCACCCAATTGTAATCACAAGGTGGTGCGCCAAATTGCTCTTCGGCCATTTGAATTAAGCGGCGATTATAGGCATCCATGATCATCGACATCACTTGGCCGATAATTTCGGCGCTTACCTTGCCATCAACTAGGGCCTCAAAAATCGCTTGCCGCTCTGAAGTTAACTCTGCCAACCCTGCTGTAGTCTCGGTGTATTTGATTTTCTCAATTAAGAAAATCGCCTGCATCCGATGTTTTTGCACCAAGTGCGACGAGGTTAGTAACCCCAAAACTTCATTGCCACGTACCACAGGTAAGCTGCGAATACCCGACTGCATCATTAAAGATGCCGCTTTTAAAATTAAATCATCAGGGCCAATGGTAATAGCAGGCGTAGTCATTACCGTATGAATAGGCAAACTAATATCAAGGCCATCTGCAATGACTCGCTTGGTCATATCTCGGTCGGTAATAAGGCCAACAATGTTAGCGTCTTTTTTGATAACCGCGGTTGAGGTGCGGCAGGTATCACGCATTTCTTTGGCGACATCTTGAATGCTCATATCAATATCAACCACTGCAGCATGACCACTGGCCACTTCAGAAACTTTCTTTAAAAATAGGCCTTTCTCTTTATTGGACCACACCACATTTAAGGCCGAACGTAAGCGCAGTTGCGCCGCTGAGGAGATACTTTCACTAAACTGTTGATGTTGGGCGGTCAGTTTAAGCAGTTTTGAATGAGGAATTAAATACAGCAAGGTGTTTTCGATGGCGGTCGCGGTATAACCATCGAGGATATTCTTTAGGGGCTCTAAAAAGGTAAAACCGAATAAGTCTTCAGGGCCCATTTTTGAACGCAACACCCCGTCAGGCTTACGCTGCTCCATGGAGCCGGTACGAATAATATATAAATATTTTTCATTCGAACCGTCGCTGAATTGGATCTGCTCACCACGGCCAAGGTAGGTAATACTAATGCAGCTGGCAACATCTTTTAAAACGTCCCCTGACAGTTGATCAAACGGGTCAATTTGCCCAATAAAATCAACAATATTAGGAATTAGCGATTCATCCATTATCTTCTCTCAATCAGCGACGGGTAGATACCAAGGTCAAAAACCTTGGCATTTGTATGATTTAATATTAACGCATTTTGAGGAATAAAACGTTAACCAGACAGCAATCTTCTGCGAAAAACTGCTACTTTTTAACTTATAGAACAGCTCACAAAAAAAGGCCAACCTGTCAGTAACAAGTTGGCCTTTTTTAGCGATTAAAGCTTACTGCTGAATCGCTTCTAATTCTTGGTCACTTTGATTTAGCAACTCTTCACTGGCTTGACGAGCCTTTTCTGCATTACCCGCCATAATCGCTTCGTAAATTAAACGATGCTCTTCAATACAGGTAGTGCCACGCTTTGAGGCATGGTGGAAGAAACTCTTAAACATGGTGGTCAACACATTGGCAAACGGTAAAAAGAAGCTGTTACCAGTCGAAATAAAGATTAACCGATGAAACTCTAAATCGGCATCGACCCAACCTTCATGGTCAAACCCTTTAGAAATTCGATCCATTTCTTGAAATAGTGCGGATAACTGCATCCGCTGCTCAACCGTGGCATTGCGGGCGGCGCAAGCACAGGCTTCAGGCTCTATCGCTTTACGCAGCGATAAAAACTCTTGATAGAGATGCTCGGTTTTTTCCATGTCAATGAGCCAGTCAAGTAATTGAGAATCAAGATAATTCCAATACTCTTGCATTCGCACTCGGGTACCGACTTTGGGCTTAGACTCCAACAAACCTTTAGAGGTCAATAGCTTAATCGCTTCTCGCAATGCGGTACGGCTGACACCAAACTGAGTACAAAGGTCCATTTCCCCAGGGATAATCTCACCCTGTGGCAAATCACCAGAAATAATACTACGAGCCATTTCACATGCCACTTGCACATGTAAGCTGCGTTTTTCGCCACCAATTGGTGTAAATTTTGTGCTCATGTAGTAATACCCACCTATGATTTACACATTAATTAATACAAAAGACATAATAACTTGTATCACAAAGATACAAAGCAAAGGAGCCTTGCTGATAAGCAGAGGTTTAACAATGGCAATTGATAACCACAACATTTTAGCTAAGTTAGGCCTTGACGCAAATATTAAAGTCAGCAGTATAAAATGTTTTTACTCTATATATTAGATGATTAGCAAGTAATGACAGTGAAATCTATTACACTTGTCAGCCAATAAAGTTTGTTAAACTATGTCTTTTACAATGAACTATAACGCCGACTGATACTCTTTTAACTAGTATATGGCATCGTTTAACATTCACCAGTTTTAGACCAGTAATAATATTAATGTAATTATAATAACCTTAATTGAAGATTAATACTTAATCCTTGTTCATAGTTAATACTGACAAGCTCACAAAAATCAAAAATAATCTTTATTTCAGTGTTAAGGGTAAAAAAAATGCTGCCTGTCACCAAGGACAAAGCAGCATTTCAAGTCAGACTTCTTGTTAATTAATCACTAAAAACCAAGGAATTAGATAAAATCCCAATAGTTATTTATTCATTAAATTAACAGCTAAACATTAGAAGCTGTATTTATAACCAAGCTCGATAGCGTTATCACGCTTACCGTACCAATCGTAACCACTGTTTTCTACCATATGGCTGTCTTTAAGCATCTCAGTTTTCAGCTTAAATTTACCGTATACTGTGTGCTTTTTCGCATGTGGGAAACGGTAGTTCGCGGTAAACTCGTGCTCAAATAAACTGCGATCACCATTACTGTATACATGCTGCTCTACACCACTGTCGTTCTTGTATGATGAGATTTTGCTATAGTGGATCAAGTTATAAACAAAGCGGAAGTTATCCCAACGGTACGTCAGCCACATGTCGTAACGCATTTCTTTGTTTTTGTCATCGCGGTAGTAGCTATCGGCCGGATCATCTTTTAGTGAGATACGGTCAAGGTGCTGACTATAACGTGCACGCACTTTTACCTGCCAATCGCTATTAATTTTATAACCATAGTAACCACCAAATCGGATACTGTTGGCAGTTTCTTTGGTTTGATAATCTAATACTGGGCCCGCCTGGTGCTCGTTATTATCGCCCCAACGCGTTTGATAATCTGTTTTGAATGTCAACTCGTACTGCTCAGGGGCAAAACCCACTTCTTTTTCAGACTTGCTGCGATCATATTGCCACGCTTGTTCAACACCAAACTTAAAGCCGTTGCGCATACGATGGCCAAACTCGACTTTAGGGCGGTCGGTACGACCATCAAGCAGTTTATGTTCCCATTTAATGGCAATGGTACTTTTACCAGGGCGTAGATCATCATCATCTTCTGCTGCAGCGTTAAAGCTTAAGGCACCTAAAACAGCAATTGCTAAATACTTTTTCATTCTGATATTCCTAATTATTTTTTTAATCAAATCCAGTTAATAACGCGAGCTTATTCAGCTGACTCTGGGCCAACCTCTGCTTCAGTAAGGATCACTAAGCCTGTTGCGCCTTTACCAGCAACATTACCTTCTGGAGTTGCAAGGAATAATTTTGAATCTTCAGCAGATTCTGTTAATTCAGCAGTGCCATTACCTAAGTTTTCACGCTCTCCTGTCACTTCTTCGTAGTTATCATTGCTTGATAACGTGGTTACCGCAAACATGTTGCCAGACCAAGTAGAACCTTCACCAAGTAAGCAGTCATCACGTACACCCTTGTCACTAGAATCAACACCGTCAACACCGTTTGCCACTAGGTTGTCGGTAAGATTAACCACTGAGTCATCGGTACATGCACCAGATTTACCAAAGATGAAACCTTGTTTGGCACTCACAATCGTGTTGTTAGCAACTGTTGATGGGGCTTTGAGCGTTACGCCAGCATCGATTTCTTCATCTAGTACTGAAATAGCGCCCACTTCATTACCGGTTTTAGAACGGCTATTGTTGTAGACATAGTTATTAGTCACTGTGTGGCCTTTAGAGATAATACGAATACCCGCTTCGTACTTACCATCATCTTCACCTGAGCCATCGTTGATCATAATATTGCTAGCTACAGTGTTGTTTTCACCACCTTCTAATGACACAAAGCCATTGCTGCTAATAAAAGTGTTATTTTCAATAGTGTTACTACTTAAACGCACATAGATCATCCGGCGTGATGCATTTACGTCAGTAAATAGATTGTCGCTGATGAGTGTATTGGTCACATAGTCTGTTTTAGATGAGCTTGAAGTGCCTAAACGAATCGCAAACACGTCATTGGTGCCGCTAAAAGGGTTATCAAGGGCTAAGTTGCTGAAATGGTTGTGACTAATAACCACATCTTTATGTGATGAACTCGTACCTTGAACAGTAATGAAAGAGCCTTCTTCTGTCGGTTTGTTAGTAAAGGCGTTATAGATGATTTGAGTGCCTTCACCGCGCACCATAATCCAATCTAATGGATCATCCTGGCCATTTGATGCAAGGTTTTCACCATCAATGGTCAGTTGTGATAACACCACGCCAGCAGGCTTACTCTCAACGGTTTCATAAGCCTCACCCATTGATGATGAAGTACCTACGTTGATTAGGGTGGTGGTTGAACTGTCTTTACAGATTGGAGTAACGTCTTTAAAAGTAATGTTACGTAACTGAATGTTATCAGCAGAGATAACCACACAACCTTCGCCACCTATAATTTGTGCCGCCGCGCCATATTCAGAGCCTTCTAGGCCATCATAAGTCGGTTCACCACCTAATAATACTAATGGGGTTTCACTGTCTAAGACTAAATTGCTTAAACCGCTAAAGCTGGCAGTATTATCTAATAAGATAACGATTTGACCATCTTCATTAACGTCAGTCGCGCCGTCAATAGCCGCTTTAAGAGTGCTCAAATCAGCATCACTAAATACCAAATCAGGGACTAAATCCCCTACCGGTTCAATTGGGTCGGTTGGATCTGTTGGATCAGTAGGGTCTGTTGGATCTTCAGTTATCGGCTTATCATAAAAATCACAGGCAGATAGCGTTGTTACAGCGAAAACAGCACTAATAAATAACGATAATTTATTAAGTTTCATACAACTTCCTTTTTTCTAAGTTTATTATTTTAATCGAATTCTTTTTTGCATTACTTTTGGATTGTGTAACTGGCACCAACATCTGCCATGGTCAGTACTTTTAAGCCCTTCGCGCCCACATCTAAATCTGCCGCTTCAAGCAAACCATTCGGTGCAACAATAAGCTTTGGCTCAGCAGTGCTAATACCTTCTGCTGGTAAATCTACCGCTTGGATAGGACCAAAATAGACTTCGTTGTTATAGGTAGGGTTAACCAGCTTAGCTACTTCATCATTACCTTTTAGGGCTAAAGACTTTTTCACTGCGGCGTAAGATAAGTTGTTATTAAAGGTCATATCGACACCAGCAAATACCGTCGATACTTTTTGATTGTCATAGAGGCTTACGCGGTGTTTTTTGTCTGAATATAAGACGTTTTGACGCGAGTTAATAACAGTGTTGTTTTCGATTAACACCTTGTTTGGCGTCGCTTGTTTGTTTAAGCCTTTACCTTTGACGTCTTGGCTTAATCGCTCACCTTGTTGCACATCGGTAATGCCGGTATTAATGGCGATGCCACCACGGACATTGCCGGTACCCATGACTCGCTCAATGTAGTTGTTACGAATAATATGGCCTTCGTCATATAAGCGAATACCACCTGAGTAACGTTTGCCATTACCAAGGATGACATTGTCTTCAACCACATTGTTGATACCGTGACGCAATGACACCATTGAAGCGCTGTTAATAATGGTGTTACCACGTAGCACGTTGCCAGCTGACTTAAATGACACTAACTCTGTTTCACCATCACACTCGTAAAATAGGTTACCTTCAATGGTGGTTTTTGATGGATAGATTGAGCTTTTTGAATCGCCGACACGAATGGCTTCCCAGCTATTTGAGTTGTAACGGATCGCATCGCTAATATCGAACTCTTCATACTGGTTATGCTTTTGGTCATAAAACAAATTACCTTTAATGACATGGTTATCTGCAGTTTCATCACCTTTAGCTTTCTGAATACCTATCAAGGTGCCGCGTTTATGCTTACCTTCGAAGGTGTTGTTCAATAATTGATTGTTTTTGCCGTAAAGCGATAACCATAAATACTTTGGATATTCATCACGCTTAGAATCTGGCTGATAAGCGTATTTATCATTGAAGAAGTAAAACATCGAGTTTTGTAGAGTGTTGTTATTACCGCGGAAAGTGATGCCGCCCATACGCTCAGCAGGGCCACCTTCGGTAAAGACCACACCATCGAGGGTAATATTGTTACCCACAAGGTTTAGCTGCACTAAGCCGGTAAACCAAGTTTGCCCTGGTACTTTTGCTTTAATAACAACGTTACTCGCGGTGATATCGAGACGACCTAAATCAGCATATTTGCCCGGTTCAAGAATTAACTCTTCCCCATCAGCAAGTGAAGCCAGCTTGCTTTTTAACGCTGCGCTATCAATGGCCTTGATTGAGCCTGAAGTAATCACTGCTTTTTCGTGAGCAACAATATTGTCTATTGCGACCTTATTAGTCTGTGTACCCTCATCAACTTTTGAATAGTTTTCGGTGGCACATCCGCCCAGTAAACTTAACGTAACTAAACCTGCAATTAAGCTAATCTTCATTAAACCGTCCCCTTATTTGTATTATGTTATTGTTTTATTTTTGTCGCATCATATCTGTGATATTGCGCAAACTTTTTTAAACTTTTTTATTATCAAAAGTGCAACAATCAAAATTAAACCATATAAACTATAAAAAACAGCAACTTAAAAAACTTGACCATTTAAGTCAAAAAACGTTAATCTTGTTTTTTGACGCGGGTCACATTTATGGTTCGGATAATAGCAATCAAAAAGCACTGGATCTATTGTATTATTTATTAATTAGAGGGGATTTGGATAAAAAATGACTAAAAAGACATCAGTGCCGCTTTTAACCAGTGTTATTTTTATGCTAATTGCTTGCGGAGGTGGCAGTTCAGAAACGGTTCCGCCTGAAGAAACGGTTCCGCCTGAAGAAACGGTTCCGCCCGAAGAATGTGAAAGTTGCAGCTGGAACATAGATCAATGGAAACTCACCCTACCTGTGAGTAAAGATGATTACTACGGCACGGGTGGCGACTCTGCCGCAGAGCTAATTCCAGCTGATTGTAGCGGTAAAACTCGACTATCAAACGACACCAACGAACCCTACTTCTGGGTTGATGACAGTGATGAGCGCATGTATTTTCAGGTCAACTTAGGTGATAGTGGCGCGACTACCATCAATTCATCTTATGTACGTTCAGAATTAAGAGAGCTATATCACTATCAAACCCAAGACCCTTGCAGTAGCAGCAATCAAAACTGGGCTATAAATCAACAACATCAACTATCAAGCAGCCTGCGCATAGAGCAATACCCACAGATAAATGGCCAAGATCCTAAAGTGATTGTCGGCCAAATCCACGCTTATCAAATAAAACAAGCACTGGTTAAACTGCAATGGGATGGACCAAACAAACCAATCCGCGCCATTTTGAACGATAGCTTTGCCCCTAATAACGACAGCTGTGATAGCTGCCAGTCGTTCAGTGTTGAACTAGGCACAGTGGATGCCGGTACTCAGTGGCACTATGACATTGTGGCCAACCAGCAAGGATTAACAATCACCACTGAGATCAATAATACCACCACAGCAAGAACCCTAGCTTGGGGCGAGCCTGTACTGGCAAAAGACGGTAAGTATTACAGCTTAACAGAAGCTTGGTTAGAGGAGACTTACTACTTCAAAGCTGGAATTTATCCGCAAATCCAACCTGACGAAGACTACCAAAATCAGATTTTTGAAGTGTCATTTGACAAGATCACAATCCAGCACCAGTAGCGTTAAACGTAAATGGCAGCCGTAATATAAGGCTGCCATTAACTTATAAGCGTTAATTCCATTCAGCCCAAACGCCGCATTAATGTATGACAAATTTACAATAAGGGTTAGCAGCACTATTTACTATAAACCTTATATAAGCAGTGGCTGACGCCATATAAGATTACACTCAAACCATTAATTAAAAACCAAATAAACCTAAGTTAGTAGCAAATGGCGCAATAGTTTGCCATTAACACAATACAATAAGATCTGGATCACAGCATCGAAACCGCTAGACAACTACCCTATTTGTATTATTTTATCTTTATAACAAATTCTATGAAGGATGATATTGTGACCCAAATGACCCTACGCCCAATTGCACTACTTATAAGTGCATTAGCACTCAGTCACCAAGTACAAGCCGCCGATTTTGTGTTCTTAAATGAAGATGTTTTGCAGCAAAATCGCACCATCCTTCAAAGCAAAGATGCTAGCGCCTCAATGAAGCAAGCTTATGAACGCTTGCTTGAAGAAGCCGACATCGCCATGAAACAAGCGCCTTTTAGTGTGGCTGAAAAAGGCATGACTCCACCAAGTGGCGACAAACATGATTACATGAGTATCAGCCCTTATTGGTGGCCAGATGAAACCAAAGCTGATGGTTTGCCGTGGATCCGCCACGATGGCAAAACCAACCCAGCCTCAAAAACCACAGAAACTGACTCTAGACGCATTGGTAACTTTACCCGCTCAACCCGCGCGGTCGCCTTAGCGTATTACTTTAGCCAAGATGAAGCCTATGCCAAAAAAGGCATCGAATTTGTGCGTACATGGTTCTTGAATGAAGCCACTAAAATGAACCCTAACGTCAACTACGGTCAAGGGGTTCCCGGCAGAGCAGAAGGACGTCGAGGCGGTATTATTGATACCCGCACCCTTGCCGACAGAATGCTAGATGCCATTGCTATTTTGTCGCAATCAAAGCATTGGACTGAACAAGATGAGCAGCAAATTAAGCAGTGGTACAGCGAGTACTTAGATTGGCTAATTGTTGATGATCTGTCTGGCGGCCCTAAAGGTGAGGCGGCAGCGGCTAATAACCATGGCACTTGGTATGACTTCCAAGTGGCCAGCATCGCTTACTTTATTGGTAATGATCACCTGACTAAACAGATGGTGCAAAAAGGAAAAATGCGGGTTGATACCCAGTTTGAAGCTGACGGCTCACAACCCCATGAGATTGAGCGTACTCGTGCCTACCATTACCACTATTTCAGTATTGTGCCATTAGTGGGCATTGCTGAACTCGGTGAAAAAGTCGGGGTTGATTTGTGGAACTATGAAAACGACAAAGGCGGCTCGATGGCTCAAGGTATCCAGTTAATGGCCAACTACCATGATCCCGCAGTGAAATGGCCTTACTCACAAAAAGATGACCGTCGCCGCGTTGAGCGCATGACTAGCATCTACTTAAAAGCCGGTGAGTCACTGAATAAACCTGAGTGGATAAAGCTTGCCAAAGACACCGACTTTAGCCAGTTCAGCGTTAAAAAGAACTTAGCCGAAGTGTGGGAGCAGCGTGACATTGAGCTGCTTTATCACAAGCAATAATCATTAATAAAATCCTAACACCCAGTCGCAAACGCTACTGGGTGTGTTATTTATAGTGTCAAACAGGAGGCAAGATGCCACACCGTTTAATAAAAACTACCATTGCTACAGCGATGACAATAGGGCTTTGTTCAAGCGCCTATGCCGCCACAGACTTAGCCACTCAGCAGCAAGCCTACAAAGCCAAACTCAGCCAAGCATTAAGCCCGACGCTGGCACCTGCGCAAAATTTTGATTTATCGCAAATGAAAATCAATCTGCCTATTCCTGATCATCGCCCTGCGCGCCAAGGTCAAGTAATGGAAATTGAAGTGGATGAACTTAACGATAGCGTGCGCCCGTACACTAACCACTTTTGGTTTTACAGCCACCCTGAAACTGGCGCCATGGTAATGGCATCACCTAACACAGCACCCACTACTAAAAACAGCGCCAATGCCCGCTCTGAACTGCGGATCATGCTCAATGGTGAAGGGACCAAGGTCAACCCCAAGCACCCAAGCAATAACTTTGTCATTGATACTCACCCTAACAAGCAAGCTTATGGCGCTATCGGCGGCCAGTTAAGTGCCACCGTTGCGGTTGATTGGGTTAGTGTTAGTGGCGATGACAGTAAATTCCCATCCCACTCGGTGGTGGTTGGCCAAATTCATGGATCAAGTAAAGTTGAACCACTTAAAATTTACTACCGCAAAATGCCAAACCATGAATATGGTTCACTGTTTTGGAACTATGAAGTTTACCCAGCAGATATAGACCAACGCTACGATATCCCTATTCCAATTTGGGGCAGCGATACGTTAACCAAGCAAAGTGACGACCCAGTTGATGGCATCAAGCTAGGGGAGCTATTTAGCTATGACGTCAATGTTGTCGGCAGCTTGATGACGCTAACCTTTGTCAAAAATCCTGGTACCGATGCCGCCCAAACCAAGGTATTTAAAACCGATTTAAGTCAGCCTTACCCAGGTCACCCCATTGACCAAGGTTATGGCAGCGACAACATGTACTTTAAAGCCGGTGCTTATAACCAATGTAATCAAGGTACTGCGCACCCAGTTTGGGGCACGGGATGCACTAACAACGGCGTCGCCGCAGGAGATTACACCCAAGTGAGTTTTTATAAGCTGAACTTGAAACAGTAGTGTTGTGGGTCATTTAAGTCAGTAACTAAGCCAGCTACAAGCCAAAAAAAGCCAGCTACAAGCTGGCTTTTTTTGGCTAAAAATAACACTCATTAGCTAGCATTTATCGTTAATTTCGAGCTTGAGATCTTGATTTTTTAAACTGCAAACGAAGTTTGATAACTAAAAACCTATCGCCATAACCTTATTGTGCCCAGCAGGTAAAAAGCACCGAAAATACAACAAATGACAGAACTGACAACCCAAAATGTTAGCGAGTTTTGGTGCACCAGGGGATCGGATGTGAAAAACGGTACAATTAACCCTGCAATACCGCGCACTAAATACACTGCGGAGATTAAGACTAAGCAGGTTTTTAATAGAGGAAGCTTGAAAATAACCCCAGCGCCAGATAGGGCGTAAAAGCCCCAGCCCGCTAGAATAGCAGCGATGATAAGCGTGACTATCGTTGGGTATGAGTCACCAGCTGCAGCCATCTGCGCCATCCCCTCTCCAGCACCGAAAAAACGGTACCAATCCGGCCCGCCGAAAATACAGCCGATGTGTAATAACGCAGCGAAAAAGCTTAAGTACGCAGCAACAATAAGTAAATTATTTCTTTGCATCTAAATCCCTTTAGAACATAACGTTTATAGCCAGCCAATGACTGTACATTCAGCAAAGCTATTGATTAATAAGTACTCTAGCAAATCAAAATCGAAATCGAAATCGAAATCGAAATAACGAGTAGGCTTAATGGCCAACACTCACTTCTAATTACAACGTTAATCTTTTTAAATCAGCAAACCAAGTTTGAAATACTCAATTTCCCATTGGCAAATAGCCAAAAAAAAACCACCTAGATAACTAGGTGGTTTTCATGGTCAACATTTTGTAGGGAACTGAGTTAACGGTTCAATCTAACCATATTTAAAGCTTAGCTATTGCTTGCTTCTGCCTCAAGGGCTGCATCTTCAATCTTGTCGTCTACCGCTTTAATCAACACTAGACCCACGGTAAGTACAATGCCGCCACACAAGATAAAGATAAAGCGTCCGGTCATTTCGTTAGGAATGAAGAACATCGACATGATCCCAATACCTGCCACCGAAATCAGTGAACCGAGCATTTTACGTTGCTTGTTATCTAATTTCTGCTGCTCTTCACCTTCTGAAATCAACGGTGTATCAAGGTTCTCGAAGAATTTATCTACATCTTTTTGACGCTCTGCAGTTAATGGCTTGTAGAACAATGTTGATGCCACGAAGAAGCCAGCAGTAAACACTAAGTGACCCACTAAACCAATGGCAACCACAAGCTCTGACCACTCACGAGAGGTTAACTGATTGTCTAAGTTAAACGCAGTTTCTATCATTTCTGGGGTAATAATAAAGCCCACAAAGAATGAAACAAAACCACCGACAACTAAGGTACCCCAACCAGCCCAGTCCGGCGTTTTCTTAATAAAGAAGCCACAGAAAGCAGGGATAGTCATCGGGAAACCAATCAAGGCGCCCACGTACATCATGGTATCGAATAAGCTTAACCCTTTGAGCGAGTTGATAAACAATGCCACCAAGATAATCGCAACACCAAAGAAAGTAGAGGTTAGCTTAGAAACCACCACTAGCTCTTTCTCGTTCGCTGTTGGGCGAACAATCGGCTCATAGAAGTTTTTAACAAAAATACCTGAGTTCTTATTCAGACCAGAATCCATAGAAGACATGGTTGCTGCAAACATGGCCGCAATCAATAACCCAACCATACCTGCAGGCATGTAAGTTTCTACAAAGTAAAGGTAAGCAAAATCAGAGGCTTTGCCAGCTGCATCTGGGTAAGCCAGTGCCAAGTTAACCCCTTCACCAGCTATAAACCAGCTTGGCATGAACCAAATTAATGGGCCCATGGTCATTAAAATACACGCTAACAATGCTGCTTTACGGGCATTTTTAGAGTCTTTTGCAGCAAGGTAACGGTATGAGTTCAGCATGTTATTGGTAATACTGAACTGCTTTAAGAAGATAAACACACCCCACATAGCAAAGATGCTCAAGTAGTTCATGTCGTTACCAACAATGAATGACTCAGTTGGGAAGTTTTCAATGATGTTATTTACGCCACCACCTTGAATAATTGCCACTACCGCACAAGTAACGGTTACGGCCATAATCACCAGCATTTGCAAGAAGTCTGAGGCGATAACCGCCCAAGAACCACCAGTCACTGACATCACTAATACCACAAGACCCGTTAGGATAATGGTGGTGGTCATGTCAAAGCCAAAGATGCCAGAGGCAATAATAGCCAAACCATTTAACCAAATACCCGCGGTAATAACGCTGTTTGGCATGCCAGTCCAAGTAAACACTTGCTCGTTAACTTTACCGAAGCGCATTCTAATGGCTTCAATTACGGTAACAACGCGAAGTTGGCGGAATTTAGGAGCGAAGTAGAGGTAGTTCATCAGGTAGCCAAAGGCATTGGCTAAGAACAATATTGCGACGGCAAAACCGTCGGTGTACGCTTTACCTGCAGCACCGGTAAAGGTCCAAGCACTAAACTGCGTCATAAACGCCGATGCACCAACCATCCACCACAGCATGTTTCCGCCGCCACGGAAGTAATCACTTGTATTGTTAGTGAACGTTCTAAACATCCAACCAATACCAATCAGGAATAAGAAATATATTCCGACAACAATCGTGTTAAGTTCCATTGTTCAACCTTAATCTAATACGCTTGAGTTGACTATAATCTAAAAGCCCTATTTAATTGTACTACAATATAGCAAATGTGTGATCAAACACATAATAGTTATTCGGCTATTTTATTTGCAGTCGCATTTTATGATTTAGATTCATTTTCAACAAAAACCAAAAAGAAAATAAAATGATAAAAAACAGGAGTATATCAAGTTTAAGTGAGTGAGTTCACACATTTTATCTTAAAGAAAAAACACAAATAATTATTACATTATGACAGTTAAGAGTAGTTACTCTTTCACCACAACCACCCAATTGTAGTATTTATTAACTATTTAGAGAGAGATTTCACTCACGAAGATTAAACAAAGTCACTTTCAAACCACCTCAAAAAGCTGTTATGTGTGTAAAATACACTTAATTAATATTCAAAAAGTTTGACAGCACTGCACTCATAGTAAGTGACAGCAACAAGCATTAAAATAGCACCTAAGTGCGTTGCCCACTTTCTCAATTAGCAGCTTAAAAGATGTCGCTAACCTTACTGAATGAGACTTTAATGGCAAAACCCAACCCTAAAGGCCCTAGTCGCACTGTCGATATCTTCTGTGGCAAATGTAAAACCCAACTTTTTAAGTACCGCAAAGGGGGCAAAGGCGCATTAGTAAAATGCTTTAAAGAGCGCATTGTAAATGATTACACCACCAGCCCATGTATATGTCCGCAATGTGAAAGCACTTTTGCCAGAGACACCTTGGTTCGTGGTACCCCTGCCTTTAAGATGATTGGCGGCAAGGTAACCATGAAATAAAGTCTATTAAGTCGCTGCGTTATTCAAGTCATCGCTTAACAAGCTAATCGACCCGCTGCTGATAAAGCCCATAAAAAATGCCGCCCATTACCATAAGGTATTGGGTGGCATAACGGTTTCATACTAACAAGCAGTCTCACCTAGCGTTTACATCCAGGTAAGCACTTATCATCATTAGTCTAAATGGCTTACCGCTTCTAATGTCAGCTTGATCATGTCATTCAAGGTCTGTTGACGCTCTTCAGCGCTCAAGTGTAAACCTTGTCTTAAATGATCGGTCACTGTCATCATTGCTAATGCATTAGCGCCGTATTCCGCAGCGACGCCGTAAAGCCCAGCCGCTTCCATTTCAACGCCTAAGATGCCGTACTTTTCCATTAGGTCGTAACGTTCTTCATCTGCACTATAAAATAAGTCAGAAGAATATAGGTTACCGACATGGTAACTTGCACCTTGTTTTTCAGCTGCATCAGCCGCTAAACGCAACATGTTAAAGTCAGCAATCATAGCAAAATCGGTATTAGCAAAGCGCGAACGGTTAACCGCTGAGTCTGTGCTTGCACCCATTGCCATAACCACATCCATCAATTTAATTTTATCGCTCACAGCGCCACAAGAACCGATACGGATAATGTTCTCAACGCCGTATTCGGTGATCAACTCTTTAGCATAGATAGAGATTGACGGAATGCCCATACCAGAACCCATCACTGAAATCGGCTTACCTTGAAACTCACCGGTATAACCCAGCATGTTACGAACATCAGTCACTAGCTTAGGGTTATCAAGGAAGTTTTCAGCAATATATTTAGCACGTAGAGGGTCGCCAGGCATTAAAACTGTCTTAGCAAAAGCACCTTCTGGGGCATTAATATGTGGGGTCATGTGTTACTCCAATAAAAAGCCTGCTACTGATAAGCAGGCGTAAAAAATTAAGGTTATTAGCCGGCTAAGCTAAATAATAAACCGGCAATAGTACCGCTCATTAAGTTTGCTAGTGCAGCGGCAATTAAGGCTTTCATGCCAATTTCACCTAGGTCATGACGACGCTCTGGGCACAATGCCGCTAAACCGCCAATCACCATGGCGAGTGAGCCAATGTTAGCGAAGCCACAAAGGGCAAAACTGATAATAATTTGGGTTTTTGGCGACAGCTCAGAAGCCACTTTTAAGAAGTCGAGATAGGCAACAAACTCATTAATCACCATTTTTTGGCCGATAAATGAAGCCGCTTGGGTCGCTTCAGACCAAGGCACACCCATTAACCATGCAAGTGGCGCTAATAAGTAACCTAAGATGGCTTGTAGCGTTAGATCTGCAATACCAAACCAACTACCTACGCCACCGATAAGACCGTTAACCATTGCAATCAATCCCACAAATGCAATCAGTAGCGCAGCAACCATCATCACCTGTTGCATGCCCATCGCTGCGCCATTGGCGGCAGCATCAAGTACATTGCTCGGTTTGTCTTCTTGCTCATCCATGACCTTACCAATGTCATTGCGAGGCGTTTCAGTTTCTGGCCACATAATTTTGGCAAACAACAGTCCTGCTGGTGCAGTCATAAAGGCAGCGGTCAGCACGTACTTAATATCAACACCCATTTGGATATAACCAATCATGGTGCCACCAGCAACAGAGGCTAAACCGCCAGTCATCACTGCAAATAGCTCTGAGCGGGTCATGTGTTTTACAAAAGGACGCACCATTGAAGGGGCTTCAATCGGTCCCACAAAAATATTGGCGGTTGCCGATAAGGACTCAGCGCGGCTAGTGCCAAGTATTTTTGATAATGCGCCGCCAATAATGCCAATAAACAGCTGCATGATGCCAAGGTAATACAGCACGGCGATGAGCGAGCTAATAAATACCACAATAAATAACACGTTAATTAAGAAGATGAATCCAACACTGAATTTGGCTAAGTCACCAAACACGAAGCTTAAGCCTTCATTGCCGTAGCTAATAACGTGCATCACGCCATTAGAAGCGCTATCCAATATGGTTTGACCCATTGGCACGTACATTACAAATGCACCAAAGGCGACTTGGAATGCTAACGCACCGATAACCGTTCTTAGGTTAATAGCCTTTCTTCGTTCTGACAGTAAAACAGCTAAACCAATCAAGGCACACATGCCTAGTAAACTGATGAAAACATCCATACATTTTTAACTCACTAAACTCTACGATACGAGCAGTTTAGCGAGCAATGGCACGGACTCAAGCAATAGATACCAGTCGGGATGATTATTTTTATTAGACGATTAAAAGCCTGATAACGCCTTATAAATAACAACACAAAGCCTAAATAGCGCTTTCATAAGGAGCAGGCAGGTAGCAATCAAATTACAACTTAAAAACATCACCAACATCAACCTCACAAGGGTGACCAACTGAATCAATAGCGGCGTGATTTCAAACAGAATAAAATGTCACTTTACCCGATCAAATGATTACAATTAAGTAATTTTACAACACTAAAAAACGTTAAAAATTAGCCCCAAAATGCTTCACTTTCGAAGTACTCAAACAAGAACAATGATTCAAATAAGATAGATGAAGATGAAAAAGCCCGTTAAACGGGCTTTTTATTTAGAATGACCATTAAATAGCACTGCGGTAACTGTAACGATAAATCAGTTCGTATTCAGTTTGGTCACAGGTAACTTGGTCGATAGCCCTGCTGCAATAGCAACAAAGGCCGCAGAGATCCACAAGCAGGCTTCTAGACCATAAAACTGAAACACTGCCCAGATAATACCGTACCGATTAATCGCCCCATGGCGTTAGCCATATAGTAAAAGCCCACATCAAGGGACACTTCATCACGGGCGCCGAATAAAAACATTCGCGCCGCCGATAATAGGTTGATTGAGCGACTTTTTGAAAATACCTCTTTAAACTTAGGCTGACTCTTGGCTTTACCTAAATCCTGTTTAAGGGTGATTAAGCTAAATAGCCATACTAGCGTCAACAATGACGCCATTAAGATAATCGCGCCCTTGAACTCAAGTAATGTGAGTAATAAGCCGCCTAAGAAAAAACCCACCCCTTTTAAGGCATTTTTAGAGCCGGTAAGAATCGCGACCCATTGATATAACTTGCCCTCAGCCCCTGCTGGCACCAAGAGTTTAATGGCGCTTTTAGCACTCATTTTATTTAAGTCTTTGGCAATACCTGACAGTGCTTGCGCCAGCATGACATAGCCAATAGTCAGCCGGCACAGCTAACATGGCTAAAGCGATAATTTGCAGCCCCAACCCCATATTCATGGTTTTATTGAGCCCAAAACGCTAAAGGCCCGAGTCGCACTGTCGATATCTTCTGTGGCAAATGTAAAACCCAACTTTTTAAATACCGCAAAGGGGAAAAGGTGCATTAGTAAAATGCTTTAAGGAACGTATTGTGGATGATTTTACGACCACGCCTTGCGAGTGCCCCCTATGCGGAATTACTTTCGCCAGAGACACCTTAGTTCGCGGCACTCCAGCTTATAAAATGGTTGGCGGCAAAGTCACGATGAAGTAATTAGCTTACTTATTTAAGAGATATTAACCAAAAAACATTTACCAAGAGACATTTTCCAAGAAGTAACTAAGAAGATTTAATAAGTTGCTTTGCACTGACAATACCCACTACACTTTTATGATTAAAGTTAGTGGAGTCACACTCTGAATATTCCCAATATTGGTTTTAATCATCAACAATCAGATGATGAAGAGCTAGAAATTATCGACTTAACTTCGATATACCGAAGAGCCGATATTGATCACGACCCTCAACTTCCTCATAAAGTTAACTTCTTTATGCTCATTTATATTGAGCAAGGAGAAGGCACTCATATGGTTGATTTCAAAAACTACTCATTTGCACCAGGTTCATTGTTATTCGTCCAGCGAGAACAGGTTCATGCTTTTGATTTTTCATCAGAGCCCCAAGGTAAGGTGCTCATTTTTACCCAAGCCTTTCTTGATCATGTACACGCCAATATGCGCTTACCTAAATACACTCCCACCCACCTAAACCAATTACACTCGCCTCAACTCATATTAGATACACAGTCCCGCCATAGGACCGAAACCTTAATCAATGAGATGCTGACCGAAATAAATCAGCCACAAACAGAACAACTGGTAGTGATGTATTTATTCTCTGCATTGGCATTAATACTCCATCGACTTAGACCAGAAGCAAGACACGACAAGCTATCCCAAGATCAAAGTATAAAACTGGCACGTTTTTTCGAACTAATGCAGCAATACGCCCGCAAAACACGTGATGCCAACTGGTATTCAAACCGAATTAATGTCACTTATAAAACCCTTAACCAAATCTGCAAACTCGCAACGGGCTTAACAGCAAAGCAAATGATTGATGCTTTTACCGTGATAGAAATCAAACGCCATATCGTCATTAGCCAAAAGCCATCCCAACAAATCGCTTATGATTTTGGTTTCGAAGATGCCAGTAACTTTGTTAAATACTTTAAAAATCAAACAAATACCACACCAAATCAGTTTTTAAAACAGCGCACATAACGTTTAAAAAGTCTTCCAAGGTTCGATATTCACCATTTTTACACTCAAATACACTCTGCTAATTGTCTCCACATTTATCTAATATTGTTCTCAAGCAACTGAGGACAAAATAATGAAAACAATTTCAACCTTATTCAAACGTACCCTTATCACTGCAAGCGTATTGAGCTTAATTGCATGTTCATCTACCCAGGAGATATCTACAATGTCTAACGAAGCCTCTAACAAAGAAAAAGCCGTTGCTGTCATTTCAAGTATTGAAACAGGCGACCAATCAGCCATTGGATACATCAACCCTGAGCAATACACCCAACATAACTTAGCAGTAGCCGATGGTTTAGCAGGTTTTGGTGCGGTGCTACAACAACTTCCAGAAGGTAGTGCTAAAGCCAGAGTAAAGCGTTCATTTCAAGATGGTGATTACACAGTAACTCATACTGAATATAACTTCTTTGGCCCTAAAGTTGGCTTTGATGTATTCCGCTTTGAACAAGGGAAGATTGTGGAACATTGGGATAACTTACAAGAGATAGCGCCTGTAAACCCAAGCGGTAGAACCCAACTTGATGGCGCAACAGAAATAACAGATTTAGATAAAACTGACGCGAATAAAGCGATTGTGGCTGATTTTGTGCAAACAATTCTGATGAACGGCGATATGTCTAAGATTAACCAATTTATTGATAACGAAGACGACGCCTATTTACAGCACAACCCAGCAATTGCAGATGGACTAAGTGGATTGGGTAAAGCATTAGGTGAACTTGCTGCAGCCAACATGCCTATGGTCGTCAGTAAGAACCATAAAATTTTAGGGGAAGGTAATTTTGTGCTATCCATTAGCGAAGGCACCTTTATGAATAAGCATGTTTCTTTCTATGATTTGTTTCGCTTAGACAATGGCAAGATTGTGGAACATTGGGATACCATCGAAGCCATCCCAGCACAAAGCGAATGGAAAAATACTAACGGCAAGTTTGGCTTTTAGGTCCCTGTTGAATAGTTCACATCAATTGGGGTATTTATACCAATCTAGTGACTAAAAAATAATGCCGTTTGACACTCAAACGGCATTAGTTGTCTTTTTAATCATTAACAATCTAAGCGTTACAAGAAGTGTTTGTTGGGAGTTTAATCGATAACAGCGCTGCAATAGCGACAAATACAGCTGATATCCATAAACAGGCTTCAAGACCATAAAATTGGAACACAACACCAGACAATACCGTGCCAATAAGTCTACCCATGGCATTGGCCATATAGTAAAAACCGACATCTAACGATACGCTTTCACCATCAGCGTAACTGACTATCAAATAGCTATGTAACGAGGAATTTATCGCAAACACTGCACCAAATATGAGTAAACCGGCGATAATGGATGTTTGAACATAGAAATCAAAATGCAAAGCCAAAGCGATAGCGGCTGGAATAACAGTTAAATAACTCGCCCATAAAAAAGCAGCGCGACCCGTTGGTACTTTCCCTTGTTTCTTACCTGTAAAATAAGGTGCTATTGATTGCACAATACCGTAGCCAATCACCCAGCTCGCCATAAAGCCGCCAACCCACCAGTGATCCCAATTAAAGGTCACCGCTAAAAACACTGGCAAGGCCACCACAAACCACACATCTCTGGCGCCGAATAAAAACATTCGCGCCGCCGATAAAATATTAATTGAACGGCTTTTTGAAAATACCTCTTTAAACTTAGGCTTACTCTTGGCTTTACCTAAATCCTGTTTAAGAGTGATCAGGCTAAATAACCATACTAGCGTCAACAATGACGCCATTAAGATAATCGCGCCCCTGAACTCAAGTAATGTCAGTAATAAGCCGCCTAAGAAGAAACCCACCCCTTTTAAGGCATTTTTAGAACCGGTAAGAATAGCGACCCACTGATATAACTTGCCCTCAGCCCCTGCTGGCACCAAGAGTTTAATGGCGCTTTTAGCACTCATTTTATTTAAATCTTTAGCAATACCTGACAGTGCCTGCGCCAACATAACATAGCCAATACTAAGCATGTCAGCCGGCACCGCTAACATGGCTAAGGCGATAATTTGCAGCCCCAAACCAATATTCATGGTTTTATTCAGCCCCAAACGCGCCCCAAGCCAACCGCCCACTAAGTTAGTGACCACGCCAAAGATTTCATAAAACAAAAACAGCATGGCAATATTGAGCGGGCTATAACCTAAGTGGTGAAAATACAGCACCACCAGCATCCGCAGTGCACCATCGGTTAAGGTAAACGCCCAATAATTACCGGTTATCACCAAGTACTGCTTAATCTGTGGTGATAAATTGCTTAATGATAAAAGCCCCATTAACTCATAACCTATATCTAGTTTTTGTCAGCCAAACCAACCATGCGTACCAATTCCGCAGTGCGATTTGCATAGCCCCACTCATTGTCGTACCACACATACAGTTTTACTTGAGTGTCATTGACCACCATAGTGGATAAGGCATCAATAATGCTTGAGCGCGGGTCGGTTTTATAATCGATTGAAACCAGCGGACGCTCCTCATAACCTAAAATATCTTTAAGCTCGTTTTCTGCAGCCTGTTTTAGTACTTGGTTAATCTCAGCAATATCGGTTTTACGCTCAACTTCAAACACGCAATCGGTTAGGGATGCGTTGGTGAGTGGCACTCGAATCGCATGGCCATTTAGCTTGCCTTTTAGCTCAGGGAAAATATGGGTAATTGCTGTTGCTGAACCAGTGGTGGTAGGGATTAAGCTAGTACCACATGCACGGGCGCGGCGTAAATCTTGATGCGGTGCATCAATAATGGTTTGAGTATTAGTGATGTCATGAATGGTGGTCATTGACCCGTGTTTGATACCAATTTTTTCATGAATAACTTTAACCACAGGTGCTAAACAGTTAGTGGTACAAGATGCAGCGGTAACGATAGGATGAATAGCTTTATCATAAAGGCCTTCATTAACGCCCATGACAATATTCAATACGCCATCTTCTTTAACTGGCGCAGTGACAACTACCCGTTTTACGCCTTGGTCTAAATATGCTTGTAACAATGCTTTGGTTTTAATTTTACCTGACGCCTCAATAACCACATCACACTGTGACCAATCAGTATCTTGGGTGGCAACATTTTGGGTGCACGGGATGGCTTTGCCATTTATCAGCATAGCTTGAGCGCCATTCACTTCAGTATGGGTCGCCTCGTGGTGCCAGCGGCCATGGACTGAATCAAAGGTCATCAGGTGCGCTAGTGTTGCGGCATCGCCTGCAGGATCGTTGATATGCACAATTTCAACCTCATCCCAATCAAATGCGGCGCGCATTGTTAAACGTCCCATACGGCCAAAGCCATTAATACCGATTTTAATAGTCATTAGAAAATCCTCTGCTGTTTCTTAAGGTTAATTATTAAATTTGTTCTGTAATTCTTTGCTTAGCGCTAGTTACAAGAGTTCGCCTTGCTAAAGTTTGCCTTGCTTGGCCGACCTTGCATCTGTGCTAGCCTTTGCAGCGGCGCGGCTATTAGGGAAATATTATTTTCTGTGGTTTGCGCTATCACAGATTTGGCCCACAAAGGTAGCTCGGCATTAATCCGATAAAATACCCACTGCCCGTGTTTTCTATCGCTGATAATGTTGGCTTTTTTAAGCACCGCCAGATTACGCGATACCTTGGGCTGACTATCTTCTTCCAATGCCTGCATCAACTCACAGACACATAACTCACCATGATAGTGGGTCAACATTAAGGTTTTTAAGCGAATGTCATCAGTTAAGCATTTATAAAAAGCGCTAGGTTCGAGCTGCTTTACTGGCTCAGTGCTGGTGGCAGTTTCAGAACTAATAGATTTAGAGTTAATAGATGTAGAGCTAATAGGCTCTGCTTCCACTAAAAGAAACATCGACAAGCGATCATTGATTTCATTCAGGGTCGCGGAAAAAGGCTGACAACCTGAACGCGCTTTAGGATCGGGAAAATCCCAAGCCAGTTGTTTACCGGCAGCTTCATAACTGCGGCACTCCGCAGTAGCCCGATTACACAGGGTAATGACGTAATCAAACTGCTGCGCTTTAAAGTCATTGATAGAGTTTGCAACAAGCTGAGCTGTATCAGCGGCATCAATGCCAAAACGATTCAGGGCATCAACAGCGCGAGGGTCCACTGCTTCAGGCTGAGTACCAGCGCTATAAACCTCAAAGCGATCACCCGCGCGATGCTTTAACAACACTTCAGCCATTTGCGAGCGGGCTGAATTGCCCGTACACAGAAATAACACTCGTTGTTTGTTAATACTCATATTTATACCCATTCAAAACTTATATAAAAGATTGTATATACGAAATACCATATATTCTAGTTTTATTTTGAGCTTAGAATGATAAGTTTCAGCTAATATTCAAACTCCCATAAACAAAAAAGCCCCAACATCTGCATGTTGAGGCTTTTAAAATGCTAGTAATTAACTCTCGATTTATTCAACCGTTACCGATTTGGCTAGGTTACGTGGTTGATCCACGTCTGTACCTTTAATTAGTGCCACATGGTATGACAATAACTGTAGTGGAATGGTATAAATCAGCGGCGCCATAAACTCATCACAGTGTGGTACTGGGATCACCTTCATGGTGTCATCAGACTCAAACTCGGCATCTTTATCGGCAAACACATACATTAAGCCACCACGAGCACGCACTTCTTCGACGTTTGATTTAAGCTTTTCAAGCAGCTCGTTGTTAGGTGCGACAACAATAACTGGCATGTCAGCATCAATAAGCGCTAATGGGCCGTGCTTTAGTTCACCAGAGGCATAGGCTTCTGCATGAATGTATGAAATTTCTTTCAGCTTTAGTGCGCCTTCCATTGCGATTGGGTATTGATCACCTCGGCCTAAAAATAGTGCATGGTGCTTGTCGGCAAAGTCTTCGGCTAGCTCAGCAATGGCATCATCTAAACCAAGGGCTTGCTCAACTTTCGCAGGCATAGATTGTAGGCTTTGGGTGATAGCGGCTTGCATTTCTTCGCTCATGCCATTGTGACGACCAATTGCTGTGGTTAGCATTAATAAACCAGCCAATTGCACGGTAAAGGCTTTAGTTGAAGCCACACCAATTTCAACGCCGGCTTTCATCATGTAAGCCATATCAGATTCACGCACTAATGATGAACCAGGTGCATTACAGATGGTTAAGGTGGCTTTATAGCCCATTTCTTTTGCTAGACGCATTGCCGCTAAAGTATCAGCTGTTTCACCTGATTGTGAAATCGTCACCAACAAGCTGTTAGGGAATAAGTGCGATTTGCGATAACGGAACTCAGAGGCTATTTCAACATTACAGGATACGCCTGCCCAGTCTTCTAACCAGTAACGCGCCGCCATACCCGCATGGTAACTGGTACCACAGGCAATGATTTGTACGTGTTTGATGTCTTTTAAGAACTCGGCTGCGTTGTCACCAAAAGCAGTATCTAATACTTTACCACCAGCAATACGGCCTTCTAAAGTATGGGCGATGGCAGTTGGCTGCTCGTAGATTTCTTTAAGCATGTAGTGACGGTATTCACCTTTATCACCGGCATCGTGGGTGACTTCTGACTCTTTCACTTCACGCTCTACTGCATTGCCATCAACATCAAAAATATTCACTTCACGGCGAGTCACTTCGGCTACATCACCTTCTTCTAAAAAGGCAAATGAACGGGTAACAGGTAATAAAGCCAGCTGATCTGATGCGATAAAGTTTTCACCTAAACCGTAACCCACGACTAACGGGCTACCACTACGGGCAACAACCATGCGAGAGTTATCACGGCGATCGACAACTACAGTTCCGTAAGCACCTTCTAGTTGTTTAACAGCAGTTTGCACAGCGGCAACTAGGGTGTCATGTGTTTTCAACTCGTGATGAACAAGGTGACAAATCACTTCGGTGTCAGTATCTGATGCAAAGCTGTAACCCAAACCTTTTAGCATTTCGCGCAGTTTATTATGGTTTTCAATAATACCGTTATGCACTACGGCAATATCGCCTTCAGACACATGTGGATGAGCATTACGCTCGCTTGGCTCACCGTGGGTTGCCCAACGGGTGTGCGCAATACCTGTGCCGCCAGCCAGTGGTGCTGCGGCTAACGCATCTGATAACTCTTGTACTTTACCGACGCGGCGAGTACGGCCAAGTTGATCATTATTGATGATGGCAACACCTGCAGAGTCATAACCACGGTATTCAAGGCGCTTAAGGCCTTCTACTAAAATTTCAGCCACATCTCTTTGCGCTACTGCGCCTACGATTCCACACATAATTTATGTCCAATTATTTAATTTAGTAAAAATGAAAAACTATTCTTTGTGAGGAGCCAAAATGACTCTCACACCATATTCTGTAATTGTGGCCACAGTCTCTGCAGGTAGCTTGTCATCAGTGACTAATACACTGATATTGCTCCAAGGTAATTCGAGGTTGGGGATCCTGCGGCCAAACTTGTCCGATTCAAGCATCACGATAACGTCTCTTGAGACCTCTGCCATCACTTTGCTTAAGCCAGTTAATTCGTTAAAGGTGGTGGTGCCACGGGCTAAATCAATGCCATCTGCGCCAATAAATAGCTGGTCAAAGTTATATGAGCGTAGTACTTGTTCCGCTATTTGACCTTGAAACGACTCTGAATGCGGATCCCAAGTGCCGCCGGTCATCAATAATGTCGGCTCATTTTCTAACTCATGGATGGCGTTTGCCAGTTGCAATGAGTTCGTCATCACTAACAAACCGCGCTTATGATTGAGCTGTTGAATTAACCCTGAGGTGGTACTGCCGCTATCAATGATAATGCGGTTGTGATCGTTAATTAATTCAGCCGCAGCTTTGGCGATTGATAATTTATTAGGGGCTATTTTGCTGCTAAATGCCTGAGTGACTTCATCAGGTATAGCAACTGCGCCACCATAGCGGCGTAATAACAGTCCGGTTTTTTCTAAAGTGGCTAAGTCTTTACGAATGGTGACTTCAGAAGTTTCGAACCGTAAGGATAACTCATCAACACTGACTTCACCTTGGCTATTCAACAGGCTAATAATGCTATGGCGTCGCTGCTGTGTGTTTCTTTTATTCATGTTCAGTAGCTTAAGTTTCGGTTCGAAAGACATATTATAACTAAACGAAACTTTTTTACTAGCCTTTGAAAGTTAGCTATTTCAAATTTAGCCCAACAAAAAGCCCCTATCATTGATATAGGGGCTTGATATTGATAATCAAAAGTTAAAGTAAGCTAGCAGTGTCACTGTAACAATTGTGGCAGTAATTTACTTAATGCCTTATTAATACTTAGAATTTTGCTTCAAATGCTAAGCTAAAGTTCCGTCCCTCTCCAACGGTGACATCAGTTTCTGAACCACCATCAAGATAGTCGGTATCAAATAGGTTTTTGATATTCATGCGTACGCTAATATCGCTTCCCATTACCGGCATTGAATAGGCAGCACCTAAGTCAAAACGAACATAGTCGTCTTTTACAATGGCATTACTGGTATTAGCAAAACGTTCGCCAACATATATTGCCCCGAAATTAAAGGCTAAGTCTTGGGTCATTTCGTAACGAGTCCAGATATTCGCCGATAATTCAGGCGCATCTACTGGGGTTTTGCCATTCAAGCTATCTTGATCTGGGCGGATATACTCTGCATCTAAATACATCATTGAACCGGTCATAAACCATTTATCGCTTATCTGGCCTTGTGAACCTATTTCAAAACCTCGATGGCGCTGCTCACCTGATTGAGTGGTAATGGTTTGCTCAGAGTTTTCAATCTGCTCTTTTACTGTGACATTATTCACTGTGATATCAAATACAGCGCCAGTCAGCAATAAACTGCCGTCAAATAGCTCCCACTTGGCACCAAGTTCATACTGTTCGCCGTATTCAGGATCAAGGTTCATTTGGTCATTAAGATCATTAATATCGTTAACCATACCTTGTGGTGTGAAGCTTTTTGAATAATTAAGGTAAATGCTTGCGCTTTCTACTGGCGAGTAAATAAGCCCAAACTTAGGTGACACTGCATAGCTATTGTTACCAGCACCTTCTTTCTTTTGCTCGTCATAACGCATACCAGCCAGCGCTTTCCATGAGTCATTGATTGTTATTAAATCTTGAATATAAAAGCCGTAATGCTTGTATTCACTTTCAGATTTAGTGTCATCATTACGATAATCAAGTTGAGGGTTAGGCATGGGCAGCCCAGGCATCACAACTTGATATTTGTCGCCAGATTCTTTGAGCTGACCGTAATAATAATCAAGCATATTGGCGCCAATTAACAATTGATGACCTAAATTACCAGTTTGAAAATTACCCGTTAAATCAACAAAGCCAGTCTTATGCTGCCAATCATCATAACGATCAAATGGACTGATATAGTAGCCATCTGTTAGCGGATCATCACCACATGCAGTACATAGGCTTGGCGATGAATCTAAACGCTGACGGTTAAATTGTTGGTCGTTATAACCAGCTTTAATTTTCCAATCATCAGTTAAATGATAAGTTAATTCAGCACCTAAATTACTAATGGTGTTATCGGTAAATGCCCAAGGCATATCCCAAATCGTGTCACGTCCACCAATAAGTTCTCCATCAGCATCTAACCAACCACCACGATCGATTCCGGTTTTGTCTTGGGTATGGTCATATTTAACCGACAACAACAAATCATCAGTGACATCAAACTCTACATTTAAATAGCCTAACCAACGATCTCGTTCTTGATTAGAGTCATCGCGGTACTCTCGCCAATACTGGGTATCTTGTTTCACCAGCACGGTGCGATAGCGCAGCGTTTGCGCTTCATTCAAACTGCCACCCGCATCAAGTTGCAAACGAGTAGAACCATGCTCATCAATGTCAAAACCGATATCGATCATTGAATCATAAGTCGATTTTTTGGTAACCATATTAATCAGTCCACCGGGACCTGACTGACCGTACAACATGCTTGAAGGCCCTTTTAACACTTCAACTTGCTGTAATGTTTCGATTGGCTGTACATAGTGAGACCACTGCTGCTGACCATTAATCAAGAAACCTGAGCCTGAAGATAGCTCAAAACCGCGAAGGTTAAATACCTGACGATTCCACTTTTCACTGCCGCCAGTCACACTGGAGTCATTAACTAGCACTTCTGATAAATTCGTGGCTAATTGCTCGTCGGTAATAAAATCAGGAATGACGGTAACTGATTGAGGGGTATCTAAAATGCTAATATCACCGCGCATTGCGCCAGATGCCGTACCGACTTTATAGTCATTGAATTGTCTACCTGTGACTTCAATATGCTCGATACCTGGAGAGTTGGCTTGATTGGTATGGCTCTGCTCTTCTGCTATAACAGACATTGATAAAATTGCACTCGTTACCGCAAGTGACAAACAAGATAGCTTTGTTAACATCTTCACCCTCTAAAGTTTCGCAATTGTGTATTTATGTGGCGCAACTATAAATGAGAATGATTATTATTAAAGTTTATTTACATTGCCTTTACCTTTGTGTTTTTTATGTAAAAAAAACGACAAGCAACTATGCTTGTCGTTTGATATTTAATCGTTTTTTAGTCTATTTGGCTTTTTTAACTGGTCTTGCCCAACCACTGATATGGCGCTGTTTAACACGAGTAATAACTAACTCGCCTTCAGCGACATCTTTAGCAATTGTTGAACCAGCACCCAAAGTGGCATTTTTACCTATGGTCACTGGGGCAATTAATTGAGTATCACTCCCCACAAATACGCCATCTTCTATGGTGGTTAAGAATTTATTCGCACCATCATAGTTACAGGTAATAGTACCTGCACCAATGTTAACCCCTGCGCCAATATTGGCATCGCCTAAATAAGCCAAATGGCCAGCTTTAGAACCTTCACCTAACACTGCCTTTTTCATTTCAACAAAGTTGCCAATATGGGCATTATCTTTTAGCTCAGCGCCTGTACGTAAACGAGCAAATGGTCCAGCACTGGCTGCAACTCCAAGCTTTGCCCCTTCAACGATTGAGTAAGGCTTAATTTCAGCATTATCAGCGATAACGCAGTCAGTTAATATCGCGCCTGCGCCAATAGTGACATTGTTACCTAAAGTCACTTTGCCATTAAAGATGACATTAACATCAATCATCACGTCCATACCCACGGTCACATCACCGCGGATATCGATACGGCTAGGATCACGTAAATTTGCGCCAGCCAGCATTAACGCTTCAGCTTCACGGGCTTGATAAGCACGTTCTAATTGCGCTAACTGAACGCGGTTATTAGCGCCTTCAACTTCCACTGCTGATTGTGGCTGCGCGGTATCAATTGCCACTCCATCTTCGTGGGCCATAGCAATAATATCGGTTAGGTAATACTCACCTTGGGCATTACTGTTTGAAAGACGCCCTAGCCACGCTTTTAATTGCTTACCAGGTACCGCCATAATGCCGGTATTCACTTCATTGATAAGTAGTTGCTCAGCATTAGCATCTTTTTGCTCGATAATACCAACAACCTTGCCACCTTCGCGCACGATACGGCCATAACCGCTTGGGTTAGCTAAATTAACCGTTAATATTGCTAAACCATTTTCAGGGCGAGCAGCAAGTAGGCTTTCTAAGGTAGATTGCTGAATTAACGGCACATCCCCATATAAAATCAGCACAGTGTCATCATCGTTAATGTTTGGATTGGCTTGCGCGACGGCGTGGCCTGTACCTAATTGCTCAGCTTGCAATACCCAATTAACCGCTTGCTCACCTAAAGAAGCTTGTAGCTTGCCTGCGCCATAGCCATAAACCAATTGAATAGCGTTTGAGCCTAATGAGTTTGCAGTATCAATAACATGTTGCACCATGCTTTTGTGGGCAATAGGGTGCAGTACCTTTGGCAAGTCTGAACGCATCCGTGTTCCTTTACCAGCAGCTAAAATTACAACATTTAATGACATCGGGATTCCTTTATACAAGTATTCAATTTTGGCTAATGCAGTTTATTGACGCTGATTTTAACCTAGATTATGGGGGACAGGAAATCAGCATGGAAATTATTACACTATTAGTCAAAAATTGGCGTATAAGCACGACTATTATGATGCAATTGATTCAAATTCTAGATACAAAAAAGGCGACCCTAGGGTCGCCTTTTCAAAACAATAACCTTTATCTGGCAATGTTCTTTTTGATGGTTTCAACAACACGAAGTTGAGCTAATGATTTAGCTAATTCAATTGTTGCAGCTTCATAATCAAAGTCAGCACCAGCATTAGCGATATTCGCTTCAGCCTTTTGCTTAGCTTCTAATGCAGCTTGCTCATCAATATCATCGGCACGCAAAGCGACGTCAGCAAGAACAGAGATTGAAGCAGGTTGTACTTCCAGGATTCCACCTGAAAGATACATCACTTCTTCACTACCATCTTGCTTGATCATGCGCGCCATGCCAGGTTTGATTCTAGTAAGTAATGGAGCATGGTTAGGCATAATGCCTAACTCACCCTCGGTGCCGCTCACTTCTAAGAAGCCTACTTCACCGCTGAACATGCTGTTTTCAGCACTTACTATATCAAGTTGGACTGTCATGGCTGCCATCAAGTTCTCCTAAAATACTAAGCTAATGCTCAGTTATTTTGCTTTGTTAGCTTTCTCGACAGCTTCGTCGATTGAACCAACCATGTAGAACGCTTGCTCAGGAATGTGATCGAACTCACCATTCAAGATACCCTTAAAGCCACGGATGGTGTCTTTAAGAGAAACGTATTTACCTGGAGAACCTGTAAATACTTCAGCAACGAAGAAAGGCTGTGAAAGATATTTTTCAATCTTACGAGCACGGAATACAGTTGTTTTATCTTCATCAGATAATTCATCCATACCTAGGATCGCAATAATATCTTTCAGCTCTTTGTAGCGCTGAAGTACAGTTTGAACGCCGTTCGCAACATCATAATGCTCTTGACCAACTACTAATGGATCTAATTGACGTGAAGTCGAATCCAATGGGTCAACCGCAGGGTAAATACCTAGCGATGCAATGTTACGAGACAGTACAACAGTCGCATCTAAGTGAGCGAAGGTTGTTGCTGGTGACGGATCGGTTAAGTCATCCGCAGGTACATATACCGCTTGTACAGAGGTAATAGAACCAGACTTAGTTGAAGTAATACGTTCTTGTAGAACACCCATTTCTTCAGCTAGTGTTGGTTGGTAACCTACTGCAGAAGGCATACGACCTAACAGTGCAGATACTTCAGTACCGGCTAAGGTATAACGGTAGATGTTATCAACAAATAACAGTACGTCACGACCTTCGTCACGGAATTTCTCAGCCATTGTCAAACCAGACAATGCAACACGTAAACGGTTACCTGGAGGCTCGTTCATTTGGCCATAAACCATGGCTACTTTGTCGAGTACGCCAGAATCTTTCATTTCGTAGTAGAAGTCGTTACCCTCACGAGTACGCTCACCAACACCAGCGAATACAGAAAGACCTGAGTGTGCTTTTGCGATGTTGTTGATTAATTCCATCATGTTGACGGTTTTACCAACACCAGCACCACCAAATAAACCAACTTTACCACCCTTAGCGAATGGACATACAAGGTCAATAACCTTGATACCAGTCTCTAAAAGTTCAGTTGAGCTTGATTGATCTTCATATGAAGGAGCTTCACGGTGAATTTCATAACGCTCTTCTTCACCAATTTCGCCACATTCATCAATAGGCTCGCCCAATACATTCATGATACGGCCAAGGGTTGCAACCCCTACCGGAACAGAAATTGGTGAACCTGAGTTTGCTACCTCTAGACCACGACGCAGACCATCAGAAGAACCCATAGCGATGGCACGAACAACACCACCACCTAGTTGTTGCTGAACTTCCAGCACCAAACCATTACAGTCGCCTTCACCTGTGATCTTCAGAGCGTCATATACCTGAGGTACAGCATCTTGTGGAAACTCTACGTCCACAACCGCGCCAATTACTTGGACAACAGTACCTGTGCTCATGATTAATCCTCTAAACTTGTTTTCGTTACCTAACCTAAACCGCTGCAGCACCTGCAACAATTTCCGACAATTCTTGCGTAATCGCAGCTTGTCGTGCCTTGTTGTAGACTAATTGCAGATCATTGATCAGTTCGCCAGCGTTGTCTGTTGCCGCCTTCATCGCTACCATTCTGGCAGCTTGCTCAGAGGCAATATTCTCAACAACACCTTGATAAACTTGAGACTCCACATAACGAGTCAGTAATACTTCCAAAATTTCTTTTGGATCTGGCTCGTAAATATAATCCCAAGGATACTTAGCTACTTCTTCTTCTGACTTAGGCAAAGGTAGCAGCTGCTCGATCACAGGAGTTTGAGTCATTGTGTTAACGAATTTGTTGAACACAATAAACAAACGATCCAATTTACCTTCGTTGTAAGCTTGTAGCATCACACGTACGGTACCGATTAAATCGGCTAATTTAGGCGCATCGCCTAAACCAGATGCATGGGCAGAGATTTCTCCACCAAAGCTTTTGAAGAACTGCACACTTCGTGCACCAATAGGACAAAATTCAACATCTGCCCCTTGGTCTTTCCAGCTCTTCACGTCTGACACAACCTTTTTGAAAAGGTTAACGTTCAAACCACCACAAAGGCCACGGTCGGTTGACACAACAATGTAACCAACCCGCTTGGCATCTCTCACTTCCAAATATGGATGTTTATATTCAAGAGTACCTTGCGCAACGTGACCGATCACCTGACGCATATGCTCTGCATATGGACGACTTGAAGCCATGCGTTCCTGCGCTTTACGCATTTTGCTGGCTGCAACCATTTCCATAGCAGAAGTGATCTTCTGAGTGTTTTTAACACTCGCGATCTTGGTTTTAATCTCTTTAGCGTTGGCCATCTTTACTCTCCAATTCTGGACCGGAGGTGTCTTACGACACCTCTATTCATTACCAGGTTTGGGTTTCAATGAACTTGTCCATGCCCGCTTTTAATTCACTTTCAATGTCTGCATTGTAGTTGCCAGTTGCATTGATAGTTTTAATAAGCTCAGCATGTTCGCTGTTCATATATGAAAGCAGAGCGGCTTCAAAGCTACCGATTTTACTTAATTCTACAGTCTTCAAGTAGCCTTTTTCAGCTGAGAAGATTGAGATAGCTTGATCAGCAACGCTCATTGGAGCATATTGCTTTTGCTTCATAAGTTCGGTAACACGCTCACCATGCTCAAGTTGAGCACGAGTTGCATCATCTAAGTCAGATGCAAATTGTGAGAACGCAGCAAGCTCTCGATACTGTGCTAACGCGGTACGAATACCACCAGACAGTTTCTTGATGATCTTAGTCTGAGCCGCACCACCAACACGAGAAACAGAAATACCTGGGTTAACAGCAGGACGTAGTCCTGAGTTAAACAAGTCAGTCTCAAGGAAGATCTGACCATCTGTAATAGAAATTACGTTGGTCGGTACGAATGCAGATACGTCACCAGCTTGGGTTTCAATAATAGGTAACGCAGTTAAAGAACCGGTTTGACCTTTTACTTCACCGTTAGTGAACTTTTCTACATAGTGCTCGTTTACACGTGAAGCACGCTCTAATAAACGAGAATGTAGATAGAATACATCACCTGGGTATGCTTCACGTCCTGGTGGACGCTTCAATAGTAGTGAGATCTGACGGTAAGCAACTGCTTGCTTAGATAGATCATCATATACGATTAAAGAATCTTCACCGCGGTCACGGAAGTATTCACCCATAGAACAACCTGAGTAAGGTGCTAAGTATTGTAATGCTGCAGCTTCAGAAGCTGTTGCAACTACAACGATAGTGTTAGCTAATGCACCGTGCTCTTCAAGCTTACGTACCACGTTAGCGATTGTAGAAGCTTTTTGCCCTACTGCTACGTATACACATTTAATGCCTGAATCTTTCTGGTTGATAATTGCATCAATAGCCATCGCTGTTTTACCAGTCTGACGGTCACCAATGATCAATTCACGTTGTCCACGACCGATTGGGATCATTGAATCAACGGCTTTATAACCAGTTTGGATAGGTTGATCTACTGACTGACGTTCAATAACACCAGGAGCAATTACTTCAACAGGAGAGAAACCATCGTTGTCGATAGGTCCTTTTCCGTCAATTGGCTCACCAAGAGTGTTAACAACGCGGCCTAATAAACCACGACCTACTGGTACTTCAAGAATACGACCAGTGGTCTTAACTTTTGCGCCTTCTGCTAAATTAGCATAAGGACCCATTACTACGGCACCGACAGAATCACGTTCTAAGTTCAACGCGATTGCAAAACGGCCACCAGGCAGTTCGATCATTTCACCTTGCATTACATCGGCTAGGCCATGAATGCGAATGATGCCGTCACTTACTGCAACGATTGTACCTTCGTTGCGAGCTTCACTAACGACGTCGAACTGCTCGATCCGCTGCTTAATCAGATCGCTGATTTCAGTGGAATTCAGTTGCATGCTCAAACTCCCAATTACGATTGTAGCTTATCAGACAAGCGCGATAAATTACCGCTAACAGAGCCGTCAATGACTAAGTCGCCTGATTTAATAATTACACCACCAATCAGTGATGCATCTACGCTACAATTCAGCTTTACTTTGCGTGCGAGACGTTTCTCAAGAGAAACACTAATTTGCGTTTGTTGCTCAGAGCTTAGCTCAGTCGCTGAAACAACATCGGCTTCAACTTCTTTTGCCCACTCATTGCGATATTCAGCAAAAAGTAGCGATACTGTAGGTAGTATCTCTAAACGACCGTTTTCGGCCATAACCTTCAAAAGGTTTTGACCTTGCGCGTTCACTTGATCACCACATATTTCTATGAATAATGATGCAAGCTTGGCACTCGCTAATGAGCCACCTAGCAACGGCTTAATTGATTCGTTTTCACTTACCAATGCCGCGAAGTTAAGCATTTCTGCCCAAGCTTCAATTGCTTTGTGCTCAACAGCGAAATCAAAAGCTGCCTTTGCATAAGGACGAGCAATGGTGCTTATTTCAGCCATAACTCCGCTTCCTTAATTAAATTTCAGCAACAAGTTTATTAACTATGTCACTGTGAGCTTCTGGGTCAATCGAACGTTGAAGAATCTTCTCTGCACCAGTGATGGCAAGAGTAGCAACTTGCTTACGCAAGTCATCTTTAACGCGATTACGTTCGTTTTCAATTTCAGCTTGACCTTGAGCAATGATTTTCGCACGCTCTGTATCAGCTTCCATTTTTGCTTCTTCAACTATTTGAGCTTTGCGCTTATTAGCTTGCTCAATAATTTCGTTAGCAGTCGCCTTCGCTTCTTTTAGTTGCTCATTTGCTTTCGCTTGAGCCAACTCTAGATCTTTTGCAGCACGTCCTGCATCAGCTAGTCCATCGGCAATTTTCTTCTGGCGTTCTTCGATAGCGTTCATCAATGGTGGCCATACAAACTTCATGCAAAACCACACGAAGAGAGCAAAAGAAATCGCTTGGCCTAGCAGGGTAGCGTTAATACTCATAACGACAACTCCTTACTAAGAGGGACGATTAGCCAGCTAGAACTTCACTTAATTGACCCACAAACGGGTTAGCGAATACGAAGAATAATGCAACACCAACTGCAATCATTGAGATCGCATCAAGTAGACCAGCTACGATGAACATTTTAGTTTGTAATGCTGGAGCTAGTTCTGGTTGACGAGCAGAAGCTTCTAAGAACTTGCCGCCTAAGATAGCAAAACCAATACCAGTACCTAGCGCTGCTAAGCCAATCATGATTGCAACAGCTATTGCTGTAAAGCTAATTACAGTTTCCATTTTATCTCCGATAAATAACTAATTTTATTAAATTAATGTTCTTCATGTGCCATGCTTAGATATACAATCGTAAGCATCATGAAGATAAACGCCTGCAGCACAATAACCAAAATATGGAAAATAGCCCAAGGCACTGATAGTGCAAACTGAGCCCACCAAGGCATCAGTGCTATCAGAATAAAGATCAACTCACCTGCATACAGGTTACCAAACAGACGAAGCGATAATGAAATCGGCTTCGCAACCAAGGTTACTGTTTCCAATACTAAGTTTACTGGAATTAGTGCCCAATGATTGAAAGGTTGTAAGGTCATTTCTTTTGTGAAACCACCAAATCCTTTAACTTTAATACTGTAAAAAACAATCAACGCAAACACGCTCAAAGCTAAGCCAAGAGTTACGTTTAAGTCAGTTGTTGGTACAATTTTAAGGTAAGGAACACCTAATAATCTGTTTGCGGCTTCAGGTACAAAGTCAACCGGAATTAAGTCCATTAAATTCATCAGGAAAACCCAGACAAAAATAGTCAGACCTAATGGTGCGATAACTGCGTTACGCCCATGGAATGAGTCTTTAACGATTTTATCAACACCTTCCACGCACATTTCAACGAAACATTGAAATTTGCCTGGAACGCCAGTTGTTGCTTTTCGTCCTACTTTGTAGAAAGCCCACAAAAATAGAACCCCAAGACCTACTGAAAACAAAAGTGAGTCAATGTGCCAAGTCCAAAACCCGGCATCTTGACATGCATAGTTAAAAGCGATTCCGCCATCGGCAGAACACATTTTCGCATTAGTCAGGTGATGCTGGATATACTCGGAAGCATTTAATGCTTCACCAGTTGTCGCCATGATTAATCTCACTTAATTTTGCTTGAAGTATAAAGGGGCCGTCCAAGGTATTAATAATGCCAACAGATAGCTGATGAATAACGGCATAAATGACGTATTTAACAGGCCAAATGCACAGGCAAATAACACTATGGTTAGCAGCAACTTTACCGCTTCCCCCAAGAAAAACGACCAAACGACTTTTCTTGATGCTCTAGCTCCCGCATGAGAGAAAGCAAGGGTTGCGAATACAAAATTAGGGAGTACAGCAATGAGACCTCCTGCTAAAGCAGAAAATCCGTACTGAGCTCCCCACAGAGCGAAAAAGAAAATTGAAGTTCCCCCAGCTATCGCCGCCTGTAGCAACACGATCCGATAGGCTGACCATAGGCCACGACGCGCTAAAACCTTACTCAATTTTTTATCTCCGCATTAATACTTAATTTTCCCTTAATTTATTAATGTATTTATTAACAAATCTATTGGGAAAAAAAAGCATGCAAAGTATACCTTTTCACACCTTGTTTGCAACTTTGATATGAGGTTTATCAGTGATATAAGCTGATATTTAACGTTTAATATTCTAAAAGTTAAAAATACGCCTTGTTGCTAAGTTACCTTTGAAATGATTTTGTTGAGGAATTTAGTGAATTTTACTGAGAATACCATCTAATTCAGCAAGATCTTGGTAGTTTATTACAATCTTACCTTTGCCTTTACTGCCATGATTAATGGCAACTTTTGCGCCTAATCGTTCAATTAACTGTTGCTCTAAGCGGCTTACATCATGGTCTTGAGTTACTTTTTCAGGCTCTTTAGCCGGATTTAGCGCTTTATTGACTAATCGTTCAGTTTCACGAACTGTCATTTCTTTAGATGCGACCAATCTAGCTAAGCTAGTTTGCTCCTCACCTTCAATGGCAAGCAAGGCTCTGGCATGACCCATATCAATATCGCCATATTCCAGTAAACGTTTTACAGGCTCATTTAAACTGTTTAAGCGTAATAAATTAGACACACTTGCTCTCGACTTTCCGACGGCATCAGCCGTTTGTTGATGAGTCAGTTCAAACTCTTCGAGTAAACGTTGTAATGCAATGGCTTCTTCCATGGCATTTAAGTCTTCACGTTGAATGTTCTCAATCAAAGCAATGGCAACGGCAGCTTCATCAGCAACCTGTTTAACGATACAAGGTACTTTGTTTAATTGAGCAATTTGAGCGGCTCTCCAGCGGCGTTCACCGGCAATAATCTCATACTTGGTATCATCAACCTTACGCACAACAATCGGTTGAATAACCCCTTGTGAGCGAATCGACTCAGCCAGTTCATCAAGTGCTTCAGGTGACATATCTTTACGAGGTTGATATTTACCTGATTGCAGTAAGTCGAGATCAAGCATCAGTAAACCATCTTCAGTAACCACTTGTGGCTCACTGATTTCAGCTTTAGGTTGTGTAAGTTCAGCTTTGCGACTCGCAGCACTACTGTTACTCAATAATGCATCTAAGCCTTTTCCTAAACCGCGTTTTTTTAACGTCATTTTATTCCCTTACACTTAATACTTACTTAGATTCTGTTTGTTGCTCAGCACGGCGAATGATTTCACCAGCCAGTGCTAAATAAGCTTTCGCCCCTGCACTGGATTTATCGTAATACATTGCTGGCGCCCCAAAACTTGGCGCTTCAGCTAAACGGATATTACGGGGGATCACGGTGCGATACACTTTTTCACCAAAATGTTGTTTTAATTGATCAGACACGTCATTGGATAAACGATTTCGCGGATCGTACATGGTGCGTAAAATCCCTTCGATGCTAAGGCTAGGATTAACCATAGCCCCCAGTTTAGTGATGGTATCAATTAAGGCGGTCAAGCCTTCCAATGCATAATACTCACATTGCATTGGTACCAGTACCGAGTCAGCAGCTGACATAGCATTGACGGTCAACATATTTAATGAAGGCGGGCAATCAATAAAAATGTAATCGTAATCATCTTTAACAGCTGCAATGGCATTTTTTAAACGAATTTCTCGGGCAAAAAACTCCATTAATTTAATTTCGGCAGCAGTAACATCACCATTGGCTGCGATCAGATCGTATTTACCTGAGGTATTTTTGATCACTATGTCATCGAAGGGCTTTTCTTCGACTAATAATTCATAAGCGGTGTTTTCAACGTCGTATTTATCGACGCCACTGCCCATAGTGGCATTACCTTGTGGATCAAGATCAATTAACAACACTTTGCGCTTTGTGGCTGCAAGTGATGCTGCTAAATTTACACAAGTTGTTGTTTTTCCTACGCCACCTTTTTGATTGGCAACGGCAATTACTTTACCCACAAGTTCACCCTAATGACTGATTTACGATGTCCGATAATATAAATTATTAGCTATGGTTATTTTTTATTAACCAGCTTTAATAGATGTCTTTGTTCATCTAACTTTGGCACATTAAGCACTATCGTTTCTGCTATTTCAAAATCCTGAGGAATTGTCGCTAACTCCGTATCACTAAGCTGACCTTTTAGGGCGTAAAAAATACCATCTGCAGCAGGAAGGTGATGGCACCAGCTGAGCATATCTTCGATTGATGCAAAAGCGCGACTGATGACGCCATCAAATTTTTGCTCAGGCTCATACGCTTCTACACGACTTTCAATTGAAGTGATGTTATTTATTTTTAATTCAAATTGAACCTGTTTTTGAAAACGGATCCGTTTGCCTAAACTATCGAGTAATACAAACTCTTTATCCGGATTTAAAATGGCTAATGGGATCCCTGGTAAACCAGGTCCAGTTCCGACATCAATAAAGCGTTGCCCCTTAAGATAAGGAGAAACCACCAAACTGTCCATCACATGTCGGATTAACATCTGTTCAGGATCTCTAACCGAGGTCAAGTTATAGGCTTTATTCCACTTATTCAGCATGGCAACAAAATCAACCAGTTGTTTTTGCTGTGTATCTGTGGCTGAAATATTTGTTTCAGCTAAATAGGTTTTAAGTTGAGTTGCTAGCACGCTGGGTGACCTCGAAAAGCAATGGGAATAATAAAATCATCGGGTATTATGAATGGCGAAAATGACTAAGGGAAGCCTCAAAGCTTCCCTTATTGGTCAAAAGACAACTTTTTGCTGGGATTTATGCGCTTTTACGCAATAAACCACGCTTTTTAAGATGAACCAGCAAGATTGAGATCGCTGCCGGCGTCATTCCTGAAATTCTTGATGCTTGACCAATGGTTTCAGGTTTATGCTCATTCATCTTAGCGATCACTTCATTTGAAAGGCCTGGAACTTCTTGATAATCAAGATCAAGCGGCAAGATTGTGGTTTCATTACGAATCGCTTTATCAATTTCACCTTGCTGTCTTTGAATATAACCAGAATACTTCACTTGAATTTGAACTTGCTCTGCAGCACGTGGATCTTCAATCCCCGGTCCAAAACCTTCTAAACTCATTAATTTCTTATAATCCATTTCTGGACGACGAAGTAGATCTTCAAATGATGCTTCACGAGAAATTGGGGTATTAAGCTCTGGGTTTAATACATCAAGCAAAGGTGAATTATTATGAACCCAATTACTGCGTAAACGTTGCAACTCAGTTTCAATCGATTCCATTTTTTCACTGAATAATGCCCAGCGATGATCATCAACTAAACCTAATTCACGACCTTTTTCTGTCAAGCGCAAATCAGCATTGTCTTCACGTAGTAGCAAACGATATTCAGCACGACTGGTGAACATACGGTATGGCTCTTTGGTACCTAAGGTTGATAAGTCATCAACTAACACCCCTAGGTAAGCTTGATCACGGCGTGGGCACCAAGCCTCTTTGCCTTGAACTTGCAATGACGCATTCATACCAGCTAGCAATCCTTGAGCACCGGCTTCTTCATAACCGGTAGTACCGTTAATTTGTCCAGCAAAGAACAAACCATTGATATTTTTAGTTTCAAGTGAATTTTTTAAATCTCTTGGATCAAAATAATCATATTCAATAGCGTAACCAGGACGAATGATTTCAGCATTTTCCATGCCTTGAATCGATCGCACCAAATTCAATTGCACATCAAATGGCAAACTGGTTGAGATCCCATTTGGATAGATCTCATTGGTGGTTAAGCCTTCAGGCTCAATAAAGATCTGATGCGATGATTTATCTGCAAAGCGATTTATTTTATCTTCGATCGATGGACAATAACGTGGTCCAATACCTTCGATCACCCCTGAATACATTGGGCTACGATCCATACCTCCACGAATAATATCGTGAGTTTTTTCATTGGTATGAGTGATATAACAAGATACTTGCTCAGGGTGTTGACTAACATCACCAATAAACGACATAACTGGCAAAGGTGAATCACCTTTTTGCTCAGCCATCTTGGAAAAATCAATGCTATTAGCGTCAATTCGTGGTGGGGTACCGGTTTTTAAGCGGCCAACACGAATTGGCAATTCTTTTAGTCGATTTGCTAAGGCAATCGCTGGCGGATCACCTGCTCGGCCACCACTGTAGTTTTCTAAACCAATATGGATTTTACCACTAAGGAATGTGCCTGTAGTTAACACTACGCTTGGCGCTTCAAAAGCGAGTCCCATCTGAGTGACTACACCAATTACTGTATTATTTTCAACAACTAAGTCATCTACTGCTTGTTGGAAAATGCGTAAATTAGGCTGGTGTTGTAAAATCTGTTGGATTTTTTGACGGTAAAGCGCTCTGTCAGCTTGAGCTCGAGTCGCTCTGACTGCTGGGCCCTTACTGGAATTTAATGTTCGAAATTGGATACCTGCAAAATCTGTTGCAGTAGCCATTGCACCACCAAGAGCATCAATTTCTTTAACTAAATGACCTTTTCCAATACCACCGATGGCAGGGTTACAAGACATTTGACCTAAAGTATCAATGTTATGTGTTAACAATAATGTTTTTGACCCCATTCTTGCGGCTGCTAGGGCAGCTTCAGTTCCGGCATGACCACCACCAACAACAATTACATCAAACCGTTCATGAAAATGCATTTTGTGACCTTGGATAAAAGTAAATTCGATATTGCAAAATTTAACTAGATTTCAAATCTAGGGCTTGCTTGAGCCGAGTATTTTAGCACTTGGTTTGCTTTTCGGGAATGATCAATTTTCTAGTTTCGATCTAACGGGCTTCGCTTAATAGATCTTAAGATCTTTAAATAGATCTTTTTATTACTATTACTATTAGGATCTCACTTTTCTGTGGGTAACTCATTTATTTGTTTATTTTCATAGGTTAACGACAAAACGATCCTGTGATCAATGAAGGATCAAACTCAATATAACTTGGGGATAGATCGGCTAGTTATCCACAGGGGTGATCTTCGAGCAGATCACCTTAAGATCTGTACAGCGTTATGATCGGTAAAAATAATAGCTTATCCACAAAGTTATGATCGTATTTTGCTTTTTGTGGATAAGATAGGTTGTTATTGTGGGTATAAATAAAGATGTTAACCAAGCTCTCTGGCTTTTTGGGGATCTAAATGGAGGATTGCCACTCTGAAAGCCAAGCTAGTGCCGGATCTTCTGGGACAGGATCCTTTTGAACATCAATTTGGATCTTATTCACAAACTGTTTTGCACCGAGCTGATCGAGTCTTGAAATTAATTTTTCAGGCCCAAGACAAAAAGTGTCGTAACTTGAGTCGCCAATTGCGCACAAAGCAAATTTTAACTCGCTTAGATCGCTATTTGAGGTCAATAATTGCTGATAAAAGGGTGCTAAATTGTCTGGAAGATCGCCTGCGCCATGAGTTGAACTGACAATGATCCACAGTGATTTAGGGTCAAGATCATCCAAGTTTGCGGCTAAATGAATGCAGGTTTGGTGGCCTATTTCGTTAAGCTGAGCCGCCATATCGTCGGCCACATATTCGGTTCCGCCTTGAGTTGAGCCCACTAAAATATCTATTTTTGCCATGTTTTATCCTAGATGATTACTGTTAAACACTACTTATAGGGTTAGTTTACGCCTATTTAGCATTGCACAAAGTGGTTTTTATCCGTATTTTCAATAATTACAATTTACAAAAAATTAACTTTTATTATGTCTCTGGTTTCAATTACGGCTCAAATGGCTGATTTAGCATGGGGGCCTCACATGCTGGTTTTACTGGTAGGTGGTGGGCTTTTCTTCCTGATTTATTCACGTTTTATTCCTTTTCGCTACATTGGCCACGCTATAAATATTGTCCGTGGTAAATATCCTGATAAAGGCGCTGTGGGGCATATTAGCCACGCAGGGGCGTTATCCAGTGCCATGGCCGGCACCGTTGGTATGGGTAATATTGGTAGTGTTGCAGTGGCTATTATGGTGGGTGGACCGGGGGCCATCTTTTGGATGTGGATTAGCGCTATTGTGGGAATGGCGACTAAATTTTTCACCTGTACCTTAGCTATTATGTATCGCGGCAAGGATGAAAATGGTGATGTGCAGGGGGGGCCCATGTACATAATCACTCAAGGTTTAAGCAAAAAATGGCACTTTTTAGCGGTATTTTTTTGTGTTGTTGGCCTTGTTGGTAATTTTCCGTTGTTTAATGCCAATCAATTAGTACAGATTATTCGTGAGTGGTTAATTGTTAAACCTGGCTATTTTCCCAGTGATCAATCCACCTTTTGGGTGGATTTAAGCTTAGGGATTGTGGTTATGCTGATCGTTGCCAGCGTGATATTAGGCGGGATTAAACGCATTGCTTCGGTGGCCACTAAAGTCGTGCCGTTAATGATCGTCATTTATATGGGCTGCGCTTTTTATGTTATTGCTGCCAATATTGCTGATATACCGAGTTATTTTAAGCTTATTATCACTGAAGCATTTTCACTTAATTCGGTTGGTGGTGGCATATTGGGCACCATGTTGATCGGTATCCGCCGAGCGGCTTTTTCAAATGAAGCGGGTATTGGCACTGAAGTAATGGCGCATGGTAGTGCCAAAACCAACGAACCAGTAAAAGAAGGCTTAGTGGCCATGCTGGGTCCTGCTATTGATACCTTATTAGTGTGCACTGCCACGGCAATGATCATTTTAATTTCGGGGGTGTGGCAAGGAACTGAAGCTGAGGGGGTTAATTTATCGGCTCAAGCCTTTGAAGTTACTATGCCTGGCGTTGGTCCGTATTTGCTGATCCTTTGCGTGGTATTTTTCAGTATCAGCACCATTTTTACTCAAGCATTTTATGGTGGTCAGTGCTTTGCATTTTTATTTGGTCGCAAAAGATTACGCCTATATCAATTATTTTTCTTGCTGGCGATACTGTTTGCTGCAACAGCAACCATTCAAGAAATTGTTAATATTATTGATGCTGCTTATGCCTTAATGGCGATTCCAACCATGACCTCTGCAATTTTATTAGCCCCTAAAGTCAGAACCGCTTCTAAGAAGTACTTTGCAAAATTGGCGCAAAATAATTCATAAATGTGTCGTGAATTCTAAAATATATTCATTATAACGGATCAAAAAGGGAGTGATTATTCACTCCCTTTTTGTGTTCGGTCATAACAAATAATGACTTACTTTAATAAGTACTTTGCATGAAACCGAAGATGATCTTCAATAAAGCTACTGATAAAGAAATAACTGTGATCATAGCCTTCCTGCATGCGTAAGGTCAGCGGGTATTGCTGAGCTTTAGCGGCTTCAATTAAGCTTTCAGGTTTTAGTTGTTCAACTAGAAAGTTATCTTCAGTGCCTTGATCCACCAGCATAGGTACCTTAACCATCGAGTTTTTCATTAACTCGCTGCTGTCGTATTCAGCCCAGCTTGTTTGATCTGATCCTAAATAACCGTTAAAAGCCTTTTGCCCCCAAGGGCAATTTATCGGATTACAGATCGGACTAAAGGCTGAAATAGATTGATATTGCTGCGGATTTTTAAGTCCTATGGTAATGGCGCCATGACCGCCCATAGAGTGGCCACTGATACTGCGCATGCTTGTCACTGGAAAATGCTGCTCAATAAAGGCTGGCAATTCTTTTACCACATAGTCATACATTTGATAGTGGGTATTAAAGGGTGCTTGGGTAGCATTAAGATAAAATCCGGCGCCTAAACCAAAGTCATAAGCGCCATTGGCATCATCTGCGACATTTTCACCGCGCGGGCTGGTATCTGGAGCCACAATAGCAATGCCAAGCTCTGCTGCGACTCGTTGAACGCCTGATTTTTGCATCACGTTTTCGTCGGTGCAGGTGAGGCCTGACAACCAATATAGCACCGGCACTTTTTGTGATGCTGCTTGTGGCGGCAGATAAATGGCAAAGCGCATTTGGCAGTTTAACGTATCAGAGTGATGGCTATATTGTTTTAACCAGCCGCCGAACATTTTATTACTACTGATGTTTTCTAAAGTCATTTGATTGGTCACTTTTTATAAAAATGCCCTTAGCGTAAGGTTAAGGGCATGATATTTATCGAATACGGCAATAAGATTTACTTATCGAAGTGAATGACACTGCGGATACTTTCACCGCTGTGCATCAGATCAAAAGCATCATTAATCCCTTCAAGCCCCATAGTGTGAGTAATGAAATGGTCTAGTTTGAATTCGCCGTTGAGATATTGCTCAACAATACCGGGTAATTGACTGCGCCCTTTAACGCCACCAAATGCACTTCCTTTCCATACTCGACCAGTCACTAGTTGAAATGGTCGAGTAGATATTTCTTGGCCTGCGCCAGCAACACCAATAATCACCGATTCGCCCCAACCTTTATGACAACACTCTAACGCGCTGCGCATAACGTTGACGTTACCGATACATTCAAATGAGAAATCTACGCCGCCATCGGTCATTTCCACAATGACATCCTGAATCGGTTTGTCATAATTTTTTGGATTAATGCAATCAGTCGCACCCAGTTTGGTGGCGAGTTCAAATTTAGATTCATTTAAATCAATGCCGATAATGCGTGATGCTCCGGCCATGGTTGCGCCAATAATGGCAGATAAACCAATGCCGCCTAGACCGAAAATGGCCACAGTATCGCCTTTTTGGACTTTAGCTGTGTTCAATACCGCGCCCATACCGGTTGTTACACCACAACCGAGTAAACACACTTCTTCAAGTGGTGCGTCTTTATTGACTTTCGCTAATGAAATTTCTGGTAATACAGTATATTCAGAGAAGGTTGAACACCCCATGTAATGGAAAATAGGCTGGCCATCTTTATAAAAACGGGTAGTGCCATCAGGCATTAAGCCTTTGCCTTGGGTTTCACGAACTGCACTACAAAGGTTGGTTTTACCTGAAGTGCAGAATTTACATGTACCGCATTCTGCGGTGTATAACGGAATAACATGGTCGCCGACTTTGACACTGGTAACACCTTCACCAACCATCTCTACAATTCCGCCACCTTCATGACCTAAAATAGCCGGGAAAACACCTTCTGGATCATCGCCAGATAAGGTAAATGCATCGGTGTGGCAAACACCAGAAGCGATGATTTTCACCATGACTTCACCCGCTTTTGGATACATCACGTCGACTTCTTCAACCGATAATGGCTGTCCTGGTCCCCATGCAATAGCGGCCTTAGATTTCATAAATTGTGCTGACATTGTGTTTGTCCTTTTAACGTTAACCATAAAAGTGGATCTACTTAGTGTAGATGAGGCTCAGTAGATGATGGATCTATTGTATTTATTTTCTGTCAGTTGATAATGGGCTATAAATACAATTTACTTTTACGAGGTGGTAATAATGTTGCCATGGGAAGGGGTTTACGAATTTGTTGCGGTGGCTGAAACGGATAGCTTTACGGCAGCAGGTAAACGTTTAGCTATTTCGACCGCGCAAGTGAGCCGCCAAATTAGCCAAATTGAAAATAGGTTAAGCACAAAATTGTTTTATCGCACCACCCGTAAAGTGTCGTTAACTGAAGAAGGCCATATATTTTATCGCCATTGCCGCCAAGTTATCGATGGACTTGAAGAAGCTGAGCGGGCTATAAGTAGTTTGCAAAATAAACCCCAAGGGTTAATTAAGCTTACCGCACCAGTGACCTATGGTGAGTCATTTGTGATGCCGATTGTCACTGACTATATGCAGCAGCACCCTGATGTTGAAGTGATTTGTGAGTTAACTAACAGGCAGTTAGATTTAGTGGAAGGCGGCTATGATTTAGCGATTAGGTTAGGGCGTTTACCTGATTCGAGCATGATGGCAAAGCGCTTAACCAGCCGTGAGCAGTTTGTTTGCGCCGCCCCTGATTATATTAATCGTTTCGGCGCGCCTTATTCATTATCAGAATTAAGTCTGCATAATTGTTTAGTGGGCTCACAACCCCACTGGCATTTTAATGAAGGTGGCCAAGCAAGAAGTATTAAAGTGCAAGGGAATTTACAGTGCAGTAGTGGTATTAGCTTACTTAACGCCGCCATTAAAGGTTTGGGGATTGTGCAGCTACCGGGTTATTACGTGGCAGAGGCGATAGCTGCGGGCAAGCTTTCGGTTATTTTAGAATCTTATAAGCAGCAGCAAGAGGGGATTTGGGCTTTGTATCCTCACAATCGGCATTTGTCACCCAAAGTGAGGTTACTGGTGGATAAGCTCGCCGCTGAATTACCTTAACGAGCCGTATCATGGGTTATTTTAGTTGCTATAAGTTAGCCGTTATAAAGATTGTAAGTAACCATTAACTTGGGCTTTAGGGCGCTTTGAAATCTGGTTAATCAGCTCAAAAGTAATCGCTTTATGGGGCAGTTGCTGTTGCAGCAGCTGCAGTTGATGATTCCATAAATGTGCTGTCATGGTGGCATCGGCTAATGCGCGGTGAAACACGCCATCATTAGGCAGCTGATGATATTCAACTAAGGTGCCTAATTTATGGTTTGGCGCATCTTGGCTAATGCGGCGCGACAGTAATAATGAACAGGCAAATTGGCCAGAATATTGTTGCTGACAATGCTCAAACTCGGCATCTAAAAACTTCTTATCAAAGCTGGCGTTGTGGGCCACTAAGTTAAAGTCTTCAATAAAATCGGCAAAGCGGGTCATGACTGCTTCACAAGAATCTGCCTCTTTAAGCATGGCATTGGTGATGCCGGTGTAATTTTCAATAAAACTGTTTACCGATCTACCCGGATTCATTAATTCTTGAAAGCTATCGACGATCACGCCATCAATGAGTTTTACCGCACCAATTTCGATGGCGCGATCTGCATTATTAGGTGATAAGCCTGTGGTTTCGAAATCGAGCACGATAACCTTATTTGCCAGTATCATGAGAGATCCTATTTACCAATACAGAATGAGCTAAAGATTTTACCCAGCAGATCATCTGAGGTGAACTTACCGGTAATTTCAGATAGCGCCATTTGGCACATACGTAATTCTTCTGCTAATAACTCGCCGGCTAAATACACTTCTAACTGCTCTTTACCCAGTTGTAAGTGACTGGCAGCTAAATCTAGGGCTTCTAAATGACGACGACGGGCAATAAAACCGCCTTCAAGGTTACTTTGATAACCCATTAATGATTTAAGGTGCTGTTTAAGCTCTTCAACCCCTAAGCCGGTTTTCGCTGAAATGCGATAAACGCTATAGCCGTGCTCATCAGTGGTCATTACTGGCTCACCGGTTAAGTCAGCTTTGTTACGAATAACTGTGACGCCGAGTTTTTTCGGTAAACGGTCAATAAAGTCAGGCCAAATATCGTGAGGATTTACATCGGTGGTAGTGGTGCCATCAACCATAAATAACACTCTATCGGCGGTTGCTATCTCATCCCACGCACGCTCAATACCAATTTTTTCAACGGTATCAGCGGTGTCACGTAAACCGGCGGTATCTATAATATGCAGTGGCATGCCATCAAGGTGAATATGCTCGCGCAGTACATCACGGGTAGTCCCTGCAATTTCAGTGACAATGGCAGACTCTTTACCTGCTAGGGCATTTAATAGGCTTGATTTACCGGCATTAGGACGACCAGCAATTACCACCTTCATGCCTTCACGAATAATTGAGCCTTGCTTGGCACTGGCTTGGACTAAGTCTAATTTGGCGATGATGTTATACAGTGAGTTAGCGATTTTACCGTCAGATAAAAAGTCGACTTCTTCATCAGGGAAATCAATGGCTGCTTCGACGTATAAGCGCAAATTAGTCACTTGCTCGACTAACTGATGTACTTCATCAGAAAACTCGCCCTGAAGTGAGTTTAACGCGCTCTTAGCCGCTTGTTCACTGGTGGCATCAATTAAATCGGCAATGGCTTCTGCTTGGGTTAAATCCAGCTTGTCGTTCATAAAGGCTTGCTCGCTAAATTCACCGGGCTTAGCGATACGAATGCCATCTACTTCCATCACGCGTTTGATCAGCATATCAAGCACAATTTGGCCGCCATGGCCTTGAAGCTCTAATACATCTTCACCGGTAAAGGAGTTTGGTCCTTTAAAAAACAGTGCGATTCCCTGATCAATGACCTCGCCTGACGCGTTTTTAAAATCACAGTAATCGGCATAACGGGTTTTAGGTAAATGGCCTAATACGCTATGTGCGACTTCCGTGGCTTTATCGCCTGAAATACGAATGATACCTACGCCGCCACGACCTGGTGCGGTTGCTTGTGCCACGATAGTGTCTGTCATTGAGGAAAACCTTGTTGAAATAGTAAAGGAAAAGGCGGCTTAATAGCCGCCTTTGTTGATTATATCAGTTTGAGCTATGACTTATTTTAAGCCTTTTTTCTCTAAACCTGCATAAATAATCTTTTGCTGGGTAATAGCGACTAAGTTACCTACTAACCAGTATAGAACTAGACCGGCTGGGAACCATAGGAAGAACACAGTAAAGATAACTGGCATCCACTGCATCATTTTCACTTGCATAGGATCCATAGTCGGTGCCATTGGTTGCATTTTTTGCATTAACCACATAGACACACCCATTAATAATGGTAATACATAGTAAGGATCTTGAACCGACAAATCGGTAATCCAAAGCATGAATGGCGCATGGCGTAATTCATAGCTTTCTAGTAATACCCAATACAAGGCGATGAAAATTGGCATTTGCAGCAAGATAGGAAGACAGCCACCCATAGGGTTAACTTTCTCTTTCTTATACAGCTCCATCATGGCTTGACCCATTTTCTGGCGGTCATCACCTAAGCGTTCTTTCATTTCTGTCAGTTTAGGCTGCAAGTTACGCATTTTAGCCATTGACGAGTATTGTGCTTTGGTTAGCGGGTATAAAAGACCACGCACGGTTAGGGTAATTAAAATAATCGCCACACCCCAGTTACCTACAAAGGATTGATAGAACATCAATAACCAGTGAATTGGGATAGCTAACCACCAAAGGAAACCATAATCTACAACAAGGTTTAATGTTTCAGAAATTTTAGATAAAGCTTCTTGGTTTTTAGGGCCAACATAGAATTGGGCACTAATGGTTTGCTGTGCACCTGGTGCAATATCATGTACCGCGCCGCGGAAACCAACATTGGCTTGGCCGCCAGCACTCATGCTGGTAAAAATAGTATTTGAATCAGCTGCAGGCGGCACCCAAGCTGATACAAAGTAGTGTTGTAGCATTGCTGCCCAACCACCTAGTGTCTGTTGGTTTAGGTTACTTTTTGCAATGTCATCAAAGTCATACTTTTCGTAACGAACATCGCTAGTCGAGTATGCTGCACCACGGTAAGTTGGCATCATCATGCTGCTTTCAGATGCTTGTACAGTTTGTTTTATTTGACCATACATTTGCATTTGCAGCGGTGCTGAAGTGGTGTTGTTTACATTGTAATCAACAGTCACATCAAATTGACCACGGGTGAAGGTAAATACTTTGGTATATGCTGCGCCATTAGCATCAACATAATTAAGCGGTACTGATAAAGAGTCTTGGCCATCGGCTAACACATAATTTTCAGATTCTGCTGAAAATTGAGCGCGACCATGGCGGCTGCTATCAATACCATCGCGGCCAATAAGACCACTTTGTGAGATGTAATTAAATGAACCATTTTGTTCAAGTATTACGAATGGGTCATCACTGTCTATTTCAACTTTATGATCAACTAATGCAGCATAAACAATATCACCGCCTACTGGGCTGATTTTAATGTCTAGTTGATCTGTTTTCACAGTAATTAAATTTTGTGTAGCAGGTAATTGAACAGGCATGCCTGCATCAGCCTCTGGTACATCGCTAACGTTTTGTGACGCAACATTAGTAGTCTGTGACGTTGTTTGGGCCGCTACTGGTTGCGGGGCTTTATCGTCTTGCCATGCTTGCCACATTAAAAAGCTGACAAAAAGCAGAGCGATAAGCATTAAATTACGTTGAGATTCCATAGCCTATTTGTTACACCTGTCGTTTTTAGGGGGGACGGGATCACTTCCGCCGGGATGTAAAGGATGACATTTTAGTATGCGTTTCGCCGCAAGCCAACAACCTTTCGCAGTTCCATGCGTTTTTATTGCATCAATTGCATAATAAGAGCATGTTGGATTGAATCTACAGCGGGGTCCCAGCATAGGGCTGATAAAGAGTTGGTAGCCACGAATAGCCTTTGTGGCTAACCATTGTAACGGCGACTGAGTTTGCGCCATAACTTCTCTATTAATTTATGTAGGTCTGCATTTTCCATATCAACCACGCCATTTCTTACCAAGACAACTATATCAAGGTCTGGAATATCATGCTGGTGTAAACGGAAATTAGTTCTTATCACTCGTTTAATGCGATTTCGGTCACTGGCATTTTTAACAAAACGTTTTGCGACAGTTAATCCAATACGAGGATGTTGCTCTGAATTTGGAATAGCAAGCAGAGTTATTTCAGCAGAAGATGCTTTGATGGGATTTGAAAATACAGATTTAAATTGCGCGGGAGTTAGCAAACGCAACTCCCGCGTAAAAGCATAGCTAGTCACTATGAATATCTACTGATTAAGCAGATAAACGAGCGCGACCTTTTGCACGACGACGTGCAATCACTTTACGGCCGCCTACAGTGGCCATACGTGCGCGGAAGCCGTGAGAACGCTTACGCTTCAGGTTGCTTGGTTGAAAAGTACGTTTACTCATTTTGGCAATCCGTATATTTAGTAGTTAATAAACCTTACATTCTTGAAATAAGACGCAAGGGCAAAAAAGAGGCCGAATTGTAATCACTTTAATCACTACCGTCAACTAGGAAAATGACTATATGAACAATTTTTACCAATTTAACTTTGATAAGTACCCTAAAAATCTACCACAGGATGTGGATAACTCTGTGTACCAACACAATATGTAGTGGATCTAAGATAGTTTTACTAGATCAAAGCCGCGCTATTATAGATCAATGTTGATCGGTTAATAAAGCAGGATCTATGAACAATTCATAATAAATAGATCGATTTTGATCTTCAAAGATCACAGATATCCACATACAATGATCAGCTTGGGGATAAAATTTTTTTTATCGATAGCGATCATTGAGATCTAACGATAGAATACCCCTCCTTCAACAAACGGTATTTAAGGATTTTTAGTGGCGGTTTCACTGTGGCAACAATGTATCGGCAGACTGCAAGACGAATTGTCTGCGCAGCAATTCAGTATGTGGATCCGTCCGCTGCAAGCTGAAATGGATGGTGATACCTTGGTACTTTATGCGCCGAATCGTTTTGTGCTCGATTGGGTTCGTGATAAGTATATCAATATCATTAATCAATTTTTCACTGAACAGTTAGGTGGCAATGCGCCTAAGCTGCGTTTTGATATTGGTAGTCGTCCGTCTGCAGCTAAACCTGCAGCACCAGTGATTGCTGAAATAAAGAAACCTCAAAATACCCATACTAAAGCGCGCGTTAGTACTTCGTTTAATACTCAAGCTGAACCGGTTGAGCATGCTAACCACCGCAGTAACATTAATCCGACTTACCAGTTTGATAATTTTGTTGAAGGTAAATCAAACCAACTGGGTAAAGCGGCTGCACTTCAAGTGGCTGAAAATCCAGGTGGCGCCTATAACCCACTATTTTTATATGGTGGTACTGGTTTAGGTAAAACCCATTTATTACACGCTGTTGGCAATGGGATCATCAAAAATAATCCCAATGCCAAAGTGGTTTACATGCATTCTGAGCGCTTTGTTCAGGACATGGTTAAAGCACTGCAAAATAACGCCATCGAAGATTTCAAACGTTACTACCGCAGTGTTGATGCATTATTTATTGATGACATTCAATTTTTTGCCAATAAAGATCGTTCTCAAGAAGAATTCTTCCATACCTTTAACGCATTACTTGAAGGTAACCATCAAGTCATTTTAACTTCGGATAAATATCCCAAGGAAATCGATGGTGTTGAAGATCGCTTAAAATCTCGCTTTGGTTGGGGCCTAACCGTTGCCATTGAACCGCCAGAACTTGAAACCCGTGTGGCGATCTTAATGCGTAAAGCACAAGAGAGCGGCATTAATCTGCCTGATGAAGTGGCATTTTTTATTGCTAAGCGTTTGCGCTCAAATGTGCGTGAATTAGAAGGCGCATTAAATCGCGTTATTGCTAATGCTAATTTTACCGGACGTCCAATTACCATTGATTTTGTCCGTGAAGCATTACGTGATTTACTGGCGTTACAAGAAAAGTTAGTCACCATTGATAATATTCAGAAAACCGTTGCTGAATATTACAAAATTAAAATGGCTGACATGTTATCTAAGCGCCGTTCGCGCAGTGTTGCCAGACCACGTCAAGTGGCAATGGCATTATCAAAAGAGTTAACTAACCAAAGCTTGCCTGAAATTGGTGACGCATTTGGTGGTCGTGATCATACTACTGTATTACATGCATGCAGAAAAATTGCTCAGTTACGTGAAGAAAGTCATGACATTAAAGAAGATTATGCTAACTTGATACGTACCTTATCTTCTTAATATCGGGAAATTGAGACGAATGAAATTTTCAATTGATAGGGATGCCCTATTAAAACCACTTCAGTTGGTTTGTGGCGCAGTAGAAAGACGCCATAACTTGCCAATTTTATCTAATCTACTTGTTGAAGTTAGTGAGGGCTCACTTAAGCTTACTGGTACGGACTTAGAGGTTGAGCTTGTCGGTCAAGCTCCCATCCAAGGTGAAGTTGAAGTGGGACGCACCACAGTTCCGGCTAAAAAATTATTAGATATTGTTAAATCTCTTCCTGAGCAAGTTGAAATTAAAATTGAGCAGCAAGAGAACAAATGGTTATTACGCTCAGGCCGTAGTCGTTTTTCACTGGCGACCTTGCCAGCATCAGATTATCCCAATGTTGAAGCGTTTGAAGCTGAAATTGAATTTAGCTTAAAGCAGGGCACTTTGAAGTCGATTATTGACTCGACACAATTTTCAATGGCAAACCAAGATGTGCGTTATTATCTAAATGGCTTGTTATTTGAAACCGCAGGTAACACCTTAAAGGCCATTGCCACAGACGGTCATCGCTTAGCATTAAGTCATCGTCAAATAGAAACCAGCTTACCTGAGAAGCAAGTGATTGTGCCGCGTAAAGGCGTGGTTGAAATGGCGCGTTTACTTGAAAGTGAAGACAGTGATATTACCATTGCGATTGGTGATAGTGCGATTCGTGCGATTACTGCCAATGCGGTATTCACCAGTAAATTAGTCGATGGTCGTTTCCCTGATTATCGCCGCGTATTACCTAAAGGCGGCACCAAAATTGTGGTGGCTAGTCGTAATCAATTAAAACAAGCGTTAACCCGTGCTTCTATTTTGTCGAATGAGAAGTTCAGAGGTGTGCGTATTCAGCTTGAGCCGGGATTATTGCGCATTACCGCCAATAACCCGGAGCAAGAAGAAGCAGAAGAGATTATCGATGTTGAATACAACTCAGATAACCTAGAAATTGGCTTTAACGTCAGCTATCTATTGGACGTATTAAATAATTTAGCCAGTGATGATGTTAGAATAACCTTAATAGACGGTAACTCAAGCGCACTAATTGAAAACCACGCAGAAGAAGACTCTATGTACGTGGTTATGCCAATGCGCTTATAAGTAAATAGTCGCTTAAACTTGATTAAGCGCCGTTTAACTATAACGTTTTACCCCAAGAAGGTGCTACATTAAGGCACCTTCTTTCGTTTCACTCTTTTTAAATTAGGGTCTGTTTATTTTCCATGAGTTTAACCCGCCTCAATATCGAACATTTCCGAAATATTTTGTCAGCGACATTAGCGCCAAGTGATGGGCTTAATTTAATTTATGGTGAAAATGGCAGTGGTAAAACCAGCATTTTAGAAGCCATTTATTTTCTCGGTATGGGGCGTTCGTTTCGTAGCCATCTGTCCCAGCGGGTTATCAATATTGAGCAAGATCAACTGACCTTGTTTGCCAAGCTCGAAATGCCTAATGGCGAAGCTAAATTAGGCCTTAGACGGTTCCGCAATGGCGACATTGATGTTAAATTTAATGGCGATAACGTGAAGCGATTATCGGTATTAGCTGAGACGTTACCTATTCAAGTTATCACCCCTGAAAGTTTTTCTTTACTATTTGAAGGCCCAAAAGCACGCCGGCAGTTTATCGACTGGGGAGCTTTTCATGCTGACAGTCATTTTTATACGGCATGGGTGAATACCAGAAGAATTTTAAAGCAAAGAAATCAGCTTCTTAGAGATGGAGCCTCTTACACCAATATACAATTTTGGGATAAGGAATTGGTGCGTTATGCTGAGCAGGTTACTTCGATACGAAATCAATATGTGGACTCGTTAAATGAGCTACTTAAGGGTATAATCGAAGAGTTTTTACCACGGGTTGATATTAAGGTTTCCTTTACCCGTGGCTGGGATAGCAAAACGGAATTTGCCGAGTTACTTAAAACTCAATATCACCGAGATTTAGCATCGGGAAATACCGGCAGTGGACCACATAAAGCGGATTTACGATTACGCGTTGGCAGCTTACCGGTACAGGATGCGTTATCCCGAGGACAGTTAAAATTATTAGTCTGTGCACTGCGCCTTGCACAGGGTAAATTGCTTCAAAAACAGCAAAACAAGCATAGTATTTACCTAGTGGATGATCTTCCATCTGAGTTAGATGCTCAGCATAGGCAACTATTACTAAAACAGTTAACCGAAACCGGTGCACAAATTTTTGTCACAGCGATTGATCCTGTTGCAATAGTCGATTCGCTGGCTAGCCCACCAAGTAAGATGTTTCATGTGGAACATGGGCAAGTCACGGTAGTTGAATAAAAACGAGAGAGAAATATGTCAGAGAATAGTTATGATTCTTCGAGTATTAAGGTTTTAAAAGGCCTTGATGCTGTTCGTAAGAGACCAGGGATGTACATCGGCGATACTGACGATGGTACAGGTCTTCATCACATGGTATTCGAAGTGGTCGATAACTCTATCGATGAAGCCTTAGCAGGCCACTGTAGTGACATTACTATCACCATTCATTCAGATGGCTCGGTATCAGTACAAGATGATGGCCGTGGTATTCCTGTAGAGGTTCATGAAGAAGAAGGTGTGTCCGCTGCCGAAGTTATTATGACGGTACTTCATGCCGGTGGTAAGTTTGATGATAACTCTTATAAAGTATCAGGTGGCTTACACGGTGTTGGTGTTTCGGTTGTAAACGCATTATCTGAAAAACTGCAAATGACCATTCGTCGTAACGGTAAAGTTTACGAGCAGTTTTATTCAATGGGTGTACCTGATACGCCAATCACCCCAGTGGGTGAATCAGAAAAAACCGGTACTTCAATCCGTTTCTGGCCAAGCAGTGAAACATTCTCAGATGTGCTATTCCACTTTGACATCTTGGCTAAACGTGTTCGTGAATTATCATTCTTGAACTCAGGTGTGGGTATCCGTTTAGTTGATGAACGTGATGGCCGTGATGAATTCTTTAAATACGAAGGCGGCATCAGTGCTTTCGTTGATTACCTTAACCTCAATAAAACGCCGGTGAATAAAGAGGTTTTCCACTTTACTCAAGAGCGTGAAGACGGCATTACCGTTGAAGTGGCAATGCAGTGGAATGACGGTTATCAAGAAAAGATTTTCTGTTTTACCAATAACATCCCACAACGTGATGGCGGTACTCACTTAGCGGGTTTCCGGGGTGCATTAACCCGTAACTTAAATAACTATATGGAGCGTGAAGGTTTCAATAAAAAAGGTAAAACCAATGCAACGGGTGATGATGCTCGTGAAGGGTTAACCGCGGTTATTTCAGTAAAAGTGCCAGATCCTAAATTCAGTTCACAAACTAAAGACAAGTTAGTGTCGAGTGAAGTGAAAGGTGCGGTTGAACAAACAATGGGTGAGCAATTAAATGATTACCTATTAGAAAACCCAACGTATGCAAAATTAATTGTTGGTAAAATCGTTGATGCGGCACGTGCTCGTGAAGCGGCGCGTAAAGCCCGTGAAATGACCCGTCGTAAAGGCGCATTAGATTTAGGTGGTTTGCCAGGTAAGCTTGCTGATTGCCAAGAGAAAGACCCTGGGCTTTCTGAAATATACATAGTGGAAGGGGACTCTGCTGGCGGATCAGCCAAGCAGGGACGTAACCGTAAAAACCAAGCTATTCTTCCGCTAAAAGGTAAAATTCTTAACGTTGAAAAAGCACGTTTCGATAAAATGTTATCTTCTCAAGAGGTCGCGACGCTGATCACTGCATTAGGTTGTGGTATTGGCCGTGATGATTATGATCCTGAGAAAACCCGTTATCACAACATCATCATCATGACCGATGCTGACGTCGATGGCTCGCACATTCGTACGCTGCTGTTGACTTTCTTCTTCCGTCAAATGCCAGAGTTGATTGAACGTGGTTACATCTATATTGCTCAACCACCTTTATTTAAAGTTAAAAAAGGTAAGCAAGAGCAGTACCTAAAAGATGAGCCAGCACTAACGGAATACTTAACCACTCAAGCGTTAGATGGTACTCATATTTACCCTTCTGCGGGTGCACCAGGTATGACAGGTGAGCCACTAGAGCGTTTAGTGAGCCAGTATCGTGAGGTTGAAGCGGTTATTGAGCGTTTAACTAAGCGTTACCCAACGGTTATTTGTAACCGTATGCTTTACCACCCAGCACTGAACAATGAAATGCTGGCTGACGAAGCACAAATGAAGCAGTGGTGTGATGCCTTTGTCGCTGACCTTATTGAGATTGAAACTGACGGCGTTATTTATAACATTGAACCACAATTAGATCCTGAGCGTCAGGTATACCTACCAAGCCTAACAATCCGTAAGCATGGTATTGATACTAACTACGTATTTAGTTACGACTTCTTCCAATCAAATGATTACCAACGTATTGCTAAGTTAGGCTCAGCATTAGACGGTATGATTGAAGAAGGCGGCTATGTTAAACGTGGCGAGCGTATGAAAGAAGTTGATAGCTTCTTAGAGGCGCTTGATTGGACTATGTCTGAAGCTAAACGTGGTTTGTACATCCAACGTTATAAAGGATTGGGTGAAATGAACCCTGAGCAATTGTGGGAAACTACAATGGATCCTGAAACTCGTCGTATGCTACAAGTCACCATTGAAGATGCCGTAGGCGCTGATCAATTGTTTACTTGTTTGATGGGCGATCAAGTTGAACCGCGTCGTGACTTCATTGAAACTAACGCGCTAAACGTTGCTAACTTAGACGTGTAGTCGAGTTTAAAATACATTAAATGGGTGCCTTAAGGCGCCCATTTTTTTATCGGTAATCTCTACAAACTCATCTTGTCACTGTTGTATATTTACCTGAAGTGTAGGTAATTTATTGTGTTTAAAAAGCTATTCAATAAGATTTTTAATTTAAGACCGGCCGTTGAGGTCAAACAAGCCAAAGCATTAAATGAGCAGCATTCATTGCTATCGGCTAACACCCAAGAGTCAAGCGCTACAGACTCGAAACTGTGCTCTAGTAACTCATATGTAAGGCAAACTAAATCATACTTAAGCAACTCAAGTGAAACACCAGAAGAGGCGCAACAAATAGATTTGTCGGCGCTGTTTTATAGTCTACTTTTTCCTATGAGTAGCCATAAAACTGGTGGCATGGCTAATAATCTTGAACGTAGCATATTAGCCGAAATCGACATCGCTTTTAGTGCACCTCAAGATATTGCTGCCAAGGTGTTAAAACTGCCAAGGCGCATAACCGAGCTTGACCATAAACTATCCCAAGATGGGATTGAAACCAAACAAGTACTGCAGTTAATTGAGCAAGATCCGGTACTGAGCGTCGAAGTATTAAAGTTATGCAACTCAAGTGCTTTTAAGCGTTCAGGCAAAGATATTACTAATCTACACCAAGCTATTGTGCAGTTAGGGCGAGCGCAATTACGTCAGTTTGTTCGCAGTTGTTTAGTGAAAGAAATGATTGATATTAAGCCGATTTACTTTAGGCGTTTTGGCGCTGAAATTTGGCGTCATTCAATGCAAGTGGCTTTTATTGCCAGTGACTTAGCTGAAGAAGATGCTGATACGGTGTTTTTACTGGGATTACTTCATGATGTTGGCAAAATCGCCATTTTCAAAATGCTGCTGGATGCCTTTGAAAAAGCCGAGCCGGGTGAACAGCCAAGTTCGGCATTGTTTAAGCAAGTGATGACCACTAAGTCGTTAGGGCTAAGTGCGTTACTGGCGAAGCATTGGCAGCTGCCAGCACAGTTTGAGTTTCAGCTAGCACAATTAGCTAATTCTGATTATCGTCCAACAGACATGATGGCATTGGCTGTATGGCGGGCAAATATCATCAGTGAGTGTTCTATGTTGCGGCAAAAAGATAAACTTGAACAAGATGATTTACAGCAGCTATTGCAGCAAGTCGGTTTGAATCAATCTGAGTTTGATGTTTTCCATCAAAAACTGATTAGCTTTTAATATTTGATTCGAAGTCTTCATTTAAAATTAATCATGAGGCTTTAAAAATCAGCCAATAAAAAACGCGCTTAACTGATGTTAAAGCGCGTTTTTTTTACAACTTAATAGGGTTAACTATTATTGTAGTAGTGAGATATCTGCAGCATGTAAGAATTGCTCACGCAGGCTATTTAGTAATGCTAAGCGGTTATTCTTAAGGGCTTCATCATCAGCCATTACCATGACACCTTCAAAGAAGGCATCAACGCTTTCACGCAGGTTCGCCAGTAATGCTAACGCTTCTTGGTAGTTTGCCGCAGCAAATAATGGCGCAAGCTGTGGTTGCAGTTCAGCTAACTTTTCAGCTAATGCTTTCTCAGCAGGTTCAACCAATAAACTGGCATCAATGCTAGTGGCAGTCTCGCCTTCAACTTTGGCTAGAATGTTAGAAACACGCTTGTTAGCCGCAGCTAAAGCAGAGGCTTGCTCTAACGTTCTGAAGTGCGCCACAGCTTTAATACGGCTTTCAAAGTCAGCCGGTGCAGTAGGCTTACGTGCCAGCACTGCAAGAATAACGTCAACGCTGACGCCTTGATCTTGATACCAAGAGCGGAAACGACCCATGAAGAATTCAAGCACTTGCTCAGACACATTGTCGTTAGTGAGGTTTTCACCGTGTAATTGTTTTGCTTTATCAATTAAATCAACTAAGTCTAATGGCAAGTTGTTTTCTAAACAAATACGTAAAATACCAATCGCTGCACGACGCAGTGCGAATGGATCTGCAGCACCCTTAGGGGCTTGGCCAATACCGAAAATACCCACTAAGGTATCAAGCTTTTCAGCTAGCGCGACACAGATTGAAATAGGTGCAGTAGGCACGGTATCGCCAGAGAACTTTGGCTTGTATTGCTCAGCTAAAGCAACCGCGACAGCTTCAGTTTCACCATTTAAGCGTGCATAGTGCATGCCCATAGTGCCTTGAAGATCAGTAAACTCCATCACCATATTGGTCATTAAGTCTGACTTAGACAGTAAACCTGCACGGCTCGCTTCTTCGCTGTTGGCATCAATGCTGGTGGCAATAAAACCGGCTATTGCAGAGATACGTTCAACACGTTGTTTAATCGTGCCTAATTGCTTTTGGAATACAACCGTTTCTAAGCTAGCAAGGCGCGCTTCTAATGACTCTTTCTTATCTGTTTCAAAGAAGAACTCAGCATCAGCTAAACGAGGACGAACTACTTTTTCGTTACCTGAAATAATCTGCTGTGGATCTTTAGATTCGATATTAGTCACGAAGATAAAGTTTGGTAGCAACTGGCCGGCTTTATCAAATACAGGGAAGTATTTCTGATCGCCTTTCATGGTGTAAACCAAGGCTTCAGCCGGTACGTCTAAAAACTTTTCTTCAAAGCTAGCAGTTAAGACGACAGGCCATTCAACTAAAGAGGTGACTTCTTCAAGTAAGTCATCTTCAAGTTCTGCTACACCGCCAATGTCTTTGGCTGCAGCTTCAGCGTTAGTCTTGATAATATCTTTACGACGTTGGTAATCAGCTAAAACCTTACCTTGCTGCTCAAGAGCGGCTAAGTAGTTGTCAGCATGATCTAACTCGAAGGTATCAACGCCCATGAAGCGGTGACCACGAATAGTACGTGCTGATTTGATACCTAACAATTCACCATCAACTAACTCATCACCTAATAGCATAGTAACGGTATGAACCGGACGGATAAATTGTGTGGTGTTACTTCCCCAGCGCATTGGCTTAGGAATTGGTAACTTATCTAATGCTTTTTGCGCCATGGCTGCGATCAGTGATTTAGTTTCTACGCCAACCACTTTAGCTTGGTGTAATAACCATTCGCCTTTATCTGTTTTCAAGCGCTCAGCTTGTTCCACAGTGATGCCGTTACCACGAGCCCAGCCCATAGCTGCTTTCGTTGGGTTGCCATCAGCATCAAATGCTTGGGCAACAGCAGGGCCACGTTTTTCAACGACCTTGTCAGCTTGAGCTACAGCAAGTTGTTCAATGCTAATAGCTAAACGGCGCGGCGCAGCGTACCAAGTGGCTTTTTCAAAGGCCAACTCAGCTTTGGTTAGCTCTTCGCTGAAGTTAGCTAAAAATGATTCAGCTAATTTACGTAATGCTTTTGGCGGTAATTCTTCCGTACCCACTTCAATGAGTAAGTTTTCAACATTCATTCTATTTACCTCTACTTACACATTGGGAAACCAAGCGCTTCACGGGCTTGGTAGTAAGACTCTGCAACACCTTTGGCCATAGTACGTACACGTAAAATATAACGTTGACGTTCAGTAACCGAAATCGCGTGGCGAGCATCAAGTAAGTTAAAGGCATGAGATGCTTTCATTACTTGTTCGTATGCAGGAAGAGGCAATGGCTTTTCAAGGTCAAGTAAATGCTGACAAGCGACTTCACAATCATCAAACTGCTTGAATAGTACTTCTACATTGGCGTGTTCAAAGTTATAGGTTGATTGCTCAACTTCGTTCTGATGGAAAATATCACCATACATCACTTTACCCATTGGACCGTCTGTCCATACTAGGTCATATACGCTATCAACTTCTTGGATATACATCGCAAGACGTTCAAGGCCGTAAGTGATTTCACCAGTTACAGGCTTACACTCTAAACCGCCCACTTGTTGGAAGTAGGTAAATTGCGATACTTCCATACCGTTTAACCAAACTTCCCAACCTAGACCCCAAGCACCTAATGTAGGTGATTCCCAGTTGTCTTCTACGAAGCGAACATCATGGACGCCCATATCTACGCCTAGTGCTTCTAAAGAGCCAAGGTATAGCTCTTGAATATTGCTAGGAGAAGGCTTAAGCACTACTTGAAATTGATAGTAGTGTTGTAGACGGTTAGGGTTTTCACCGTAACGGCCATCGGTAGGGCGACGACATGGCTGAACATAAGCACTACTCATAGGCTCTGGGCCTAATGAGCGCAAGAATGTCATTGGGTGGAATGTACCAGCGCCAACTTCCATGTCTAATGGTTGAACTATTGCGCAACCTTGCTGCGCCCAGAATTCCTGCAGGGTCATAATAAAGCCCTGGAATGTTTTTACGTCGTGTTTCGTCGTCATGTCCGCTTATCTACTGGTTAGGCTATAAATAGAAAATGGTTTTGATTATACCTTGTAGATAAAGGCTTATGTAGGTTATTTTTTAACGTAGAGATTAAAAATATTAAAGGACTCAATAAATGGTTCAACAACGTTGTGGTTGGGTCAGTGATGACCCTATTTATCAAGACTATCATGACAATGTTTGGGGGCGGCCTGTTTATGATCCCATCGAGTTATTTGAAAAGCTTTGCTTGGATGGTCAGCAAGCAGGATTATCTTGGATCACCATTTTAAAGAAGCAACACAATTACCAAGCTTTGTTTGCCAATTTTGATCCAAAAGTGATTGCCACATTCGATGATGCCAAAGTCGAAGAATTACTATTAAACCCTGGAATTATCAGGAACCGTCTAAAGGTTAATTCTATTATTCGAAATGCCAAAGCCTATTTAGCCTTTGTTGAGCAGGGTAATGATTTTTCTGAATTTCTTTGGCAGTTTGTTGGCGGTAAGCCTGTCGTAAATCATTATTTAACTTCGGCGGATTTACCTGCTCAAACAGCAGAATCTGAGGCCATGTCTAAAGCACTTAAAAAGCTTGGGTTTAACTTTGTAGGGCCAACTATTTGTTATGCTTTTATGCAAGCGGTAGGTATGGTTAATGACCATACAACAGATTGTTTTTGTTATGGAAGCGATTTTGTTTAACGCAGTTTTTTAGCAAATAAAAAAAGGATGTTCCACGTGGAACATCCTTTTCTTTTTTTGCTAAATCATTTTCGATTAGCCTAAGCTTGTTGCCTCAGTATTAATCTTTTTTCTCAAAGAAAAATGGTTTACGGCTAACTTCTTCGCCATTCAATTGATTCATGGTTTCTGAATCAAATAACTTACCATTGACCATGGTGTAAGACACTTTATCAGTCACACGAATATCAGTTAATGGGTCGCCGTCAATCACAATAATATCAGCTAGTTTACCGGCTTTAATTGAGCCTATTTGATGATCCATACCGAAGGTGGTTGCAGGGTTTATGGTTGCTGTTTTCAGCACATCCATATTGCTCATACCACCTTGAGCAAACATCCACATTTCCCAGTGCGCCGCTAAACCTTCACGTTGACCATGAGCACCAATATTGGGTTTGATGCCAATATCATTTAGCTCATTGGCAACCCGTGCCACATTGAAGTGATTGTAATGTTCATCCGGTGCAGTTGTTCTTCTCATTGAGCGGGCATTAAGAATATCAGACGGAACATACATGCTTAAGCGAGGGTGTGCCCAAACATCAGTTTTATCGTACCAGTAATGCTCGCCAGAAATACCGCCATATGCGACAACCAGTGTTGGGGTATAACCGACTTTGGTTTGACTCCAGAACTGTTTAATATCGCTATAGATAGAACCAACGGGTAATGAGTGTTCGACAGTGGTATGGCCATCAGCAATCATCGACAAGTTATGCTGCAGCAAACTACCACCTTCAGGAACCACCATCATTTCTAATTCACGGGCAGCCTGAATCACTTGTTGGCGTTGGTTACGACGTGGTTGGTTGTAACTTTTCACGCTGAAAGCGCCTACCTTTTTAAGACGCTCTAAATGGAATTTTGCATCATCCAGTGAATCTACATGGGATGTGTAACCTGGTGCATTAGCGCCGTATAAAATAGTTCCGGTTGAGAATATACGCGGACCCACAATATTACCGGCTTTTTGTTGCTCTGATGCTGCAAAAATCTCAGTGGTGTCATTTGACGGATCATGTATTGCAGTCACGCCCAATGACAGTGCTGAGTATAATTGCCAGTTTTGCTGTGGCGTGATTTCATCATCTGCTTGGCTACCATGAGCATGGGCATCAAATAAACCTGGCATTAAAGTTTTACCTTTAATGTCGATGACTTGTGAATCAGTTGGAATGGTTAAGTTAGCATCGCCAACATTGACAATTTTATTATCTTTAACGATGACAACACCATTATCAATAACTTGGTCATTTTCCATGGTAATGATTTTGCCACCAACAAATGCGATTGTTCCACGTGGAACATCTGCTTTTTTAGTGAAACCAATAGCAGTAACTTCAGGCTTAGCTTCCTCATCGCTGTTGTAGTCAGTATCCACTTTGGCTTGATAAAGGTCTGGGCCTAAAGTCCAATAAATTTCTTCATTGTTACTGTTCCAGCTAATGCTTTCACCTGCGCGGGCACTTAATTGCATTACTGGTAAGTTTTTCGCTTTCGGGCTGATTTTGATGGTTTCGCCATGCTTGGCAAAAGGGGTGACATAAACTCTAAAGCGTTCAGCAAAGGCAAGGTGCTCACCATTTGGCGATACTCTAAATTCGGTAGCATGTTCGCTAGTGTAGTGAGTGCGTTTTTCAAAGCCGTCTAAACTGATTGATGCCAGTTCTGGGGTTTTACCGTGATCCATAAAAAAGACACGATTATTATCAGCGCCAAATTGTGGCTGATAACCGCTAGCTGAAACTTTGATATTTTGCTTATTCTTTAGATCAACTTTATATAAACCCGGTTCTTGGGACCAAGTTCTAGGAGTGACATATCCGCCTTTCGCTTTACGGTAGACAACGGTTTTACCATCTGGTGAAAAGGTTGGTTCGACATATTTACCTGGCAGTGATGTCAGTTGTTTACTGCGACCACCTTTGCTACTCACAATACTGACGGTGCCTTGGTCTTGATCATTCCAAGTGGTAAAGACGATATTCTTGCCGTCCCGTGACCATTGCGGGAATAGTTCATTAACGTCATCATCAAGTCTAGTTAAACGCTTTTGTTTACCATCTTCAATATCACGGATCCAAAGTTTGCCTAATGCTTCAAAAACCACTTTTTCACCGTTAGGTGAGACTTGTGCCATACGCAGCATTTTTACGTCGAAATTATCCTTATCTAGATTTTGAGTGAAGCGTACTGATGGTTGCACCTCTAATTCAGTTTTAACGCTGAAAGGAATATTCTCAACAGACTTGTCTTCAAGGGTTAATTTATTAATTTTACCTTTGGCCCAAAAAACAATTTGTTCATTGTCTTGGGTCCAAGACATGGTCGGATACACACCATGAATTGCCCATGTTTCTTGCATATCACGATCTAAATCACCATAAAGCTTAGTTTGCGCCCCTGATTTTAAATCGAGTAAATACAGCGAAGATTGGAAGCCATCACGTTTGATATAAGCTAACTTGGTGCCATCAGGGCTAGGTGTTGGGCGAATGGCGCCGCCAGTGCCTTCAAGTAATACTTCTATATCACCAGACTGAGTATCGTAGCGCTTAATTTTATAAATACCTTTTACTGAATCTTTTGAGTAGTGAAAGGTTTTGCCTGGGGTAGCATCTTGGCTGAAATAAATATATCTGCCATCAGGTGAATAGGCAGGCTCGCCTAAATCTTTTTGTTCGTTCGGACGCTCAGTTAATTTTACCCCTTCGCCGCCAGCGACGTGATACATCCACACTTCACCAGCACCTAAACTGCGACTACCGGTAAAATGCTTGCGGGCCACTAAGTATTGTGAGTCAGGGCTCCAAGCTGGGCTATTGAGCAAGCGGAAGGTTTCACTGGTTACAGGATGTGGGTTCGAACCGTCAGCATTCATTACCCAAATATTATCACCGCCATCTTCATCTGAGGTGAAGGCAATATATTTGCCATCTGGGCTATATACCGGCTGCATTTGCCAAGCGATGCCAGAAGCGAGTTTTTTTGCCTCGCCACCTTTTATTGGCATTTGATAAATATCACCGAGTAAGTCAAACACTATGGTCTTACCGTCAGGGGAAATGCTGACATTCATCCATGTGCCTTCGGTGACATCAATAGAGAGTTTTTCTAGCGGCGCGTTCGCAGGCGCATTAACTTGCCATTTTTCTGTTTCTTTAGAAGCATCATCAGAGGCATTAGCAGCAAGAGAAACACTTGCTAAGCTTAACGCTATCGCAGTGTAGAGAGGTTTTATTTTTGAAGTTAGCATGCACAGTCCATTTGTTGTCATTATTGTTATAGGTCGCGTTAACACTTTTATGTTTCTTAGTGTTATTGGCGAGTTACAAATCTGATGACATTTATCGCATATATTAGCCAATAACTAAATAGATATTCTGTTTCAAATAATGACAGCTATCGGGTGACTGCTAGGCTGTAGAATAATTATTTGCAGCTCAGCGATATGAAGCTGGGTGTTTAGCTATTTCAATCTGATAAATTGCTGTATGTTGGTTAAATTGTGGGGGGCTTCGAGCTGAGTTTTAATTAAGTCGTATAAAAATACGTGAGTATGTATCTAATTTTGCAAGTTTGTTTAGTGTAATAAAGCACTGAATAGTTATTCATTTTTGCTCAGTGCAACTGTCATTAAAGATAAAACTCAATAGGCACACTTATATGGTTATTATTGAAACCTGATCATCAATTTGGATCAGGCCTTCAGTTATCACTTTACAGGTTACGCCACCACGCCAATCTGGGGTGAGGGCTTTTTCAAGACCTTGCTGTGACTGCTCCATTTTTTTACATGGGTCGGTTTCACCGGTAATCAGTAAGCTAACATCATTACCAAGTTTAATGACTTTACCAACATCTGCGGCGCTAAACTTATAGCCATCAATTAATATATTGGCTCTTCGGGTTAACCAGTCTAAATCGGCATTAATTTCATTACAGGCTAATTGCCACTGTTGCTGCGACATGACGGTCACTTGCCGTTTTCCGGGTTTTCCAAAAATATCGTTTTCAACGCCTTTTAATAAACTTACCTTGGCACAAAATACTGGCTTCATCGGCCCTTTTTTAGCAGTTTTGTAAGCAATAGCGTGTAACGAAATCATGATTAGAGGCCTTTTTTAATCAGGTATTTGTATGGTGTTTGGTTAGTATCACTTGCTAGAAGAGTATGATCCATAAACTCACAAAAGCTTGGAATATCACGGGTGGTTGCTGGATCATCAGCAGTAATTAATAGGCTTTCACCTTCTGCCATTTTACGCACAGTTTTACGGATCATCATTACAGGTTCTGGGCAACGTAAACCAAGCGCATCTAAGTGGTGGTCTGCGGCAGTAAAATCTTTAGTCATATCAATTCTTCTTACTCAACAATTGCGCTAATTTTACTCTGGTTAAAGTTTGATGCAACACTGATGCTAGCTTTATTAGTAAAGCGTGATGTTATGCTCACAGAAATATGATGTTCCACGTGAAACAGTAACCCTTGCTGTGTTACAAAGTGTTACAAACTCGCAGTTAGTTATTTTAAGGGGCCTTCAACATATTATTTTAACTTTATTAACTTAGGCAGAGTTTATAATAATAAAATATGCTTCTGATAGTGAATGTAACTGTTTGGTTTGTGCGTAAGCTATTGTTATAAATAAATAAATGATCAGCAATGATGAAAGTTGAATCATTTGATGTAAAATGCACGCTCTTGTTATTAAATATGAAGGAATATGTTAAATGAAAAAAGCTATCACTTTGGTAGCCGCCTTAACTTTGGCTGCTTGTTCTGCAATCCCAGTAAAAAATGAATCTGGAGTCGTAGATACCAATTTTGATTTTGGTGCCCAGCAGGCATCTGTCGATAAGAAAATTGCAATAGTTAAACCAGGGGGCGCCTTTACTGCCTATGAGCAGCGTGATACAACTCAAAATCCATATGGACAAGCAAATACGAGTCGTTCTAGTGATTTTGTGAATATACGTGGTCAATATAATGAAAAGGTAAGAAGTGCATTCCAAAATGGTGTTGAAACTCTAATCACACGTAAGGGGTTCACCTATTCAGGTCCGTACGAAACTTTTGATGAGATAACCTACGGTGACAAGAAGAATAGCTATTTAGCCATTGTCCCTCAGTTCGATATAAAAGTCGGCAAAGCTAATGTTAATACCAAGTCTTTTTCTTCTTATGCACAAGAAACTGGTACGATAAGAATAGATGGATCATTTATCATAAAGTTTATTGAACCACTAACTGGTCAAGTTATGTCGCAAAAAAGAGTGGACTTAACAAAGTTAAATATCTCTGAGGAATACATTACTCAGTGGGAAACAAAAGCTGGTGGTGGTAGTAGTATTATTGGTGGAGCAATTGGCGGCGCAATAAAACATGCAAGCAAGCCAGATGTTTTAGTCAATAATGTTGGAAAGGCTTATGCCGATGCAATGACTAAGTTTTACCAAGGCTCTATGGTTCAATTAAAGAAATATGTGTCAGCTGAAGAAATTCAGAGTTTTGAAGCAGATATTCGTGAGTTAAAAGCTATTAAGCGTTACTAATATTTATATTACAAAAAAGCCGCTTCACAATTTGTGAAGCGGCTTTTTATTTACATTTATTTTTTAGCTATCTACACGTTCGAAGATAGTTGCAATGCCTTGGCCTAAACCAATACACATAGTGGCTAAGCCATACTTAGCATCTTTTGCTTCCATCAAGTTAATCAGTGTTGTAGATATACGCGTACCTGAACAACCTAATGGGTGACCTAATGCAATCGCGCCACCATTTAAGTTAACTTTTTCGTCAACAACATCGGTTAAACCAAGATCTTTAACACAAGGTAATGATTGCGCAGCGAATGCTTCATTCAATTCAATCACGCCCATATCATCTATGTTTAATCCTGCGCGAGCTAAGGCTTTGTTAGTTGCAGGAACTGGGCCGTAACCCATTATCGCAGCATCACAACCAGCAACTGCCATAGAGCGGATGCGAGCACGAATCGGTAAACCTAATGCTTTAGCTTTTTCTTCTTCCATCACTAACATAGCTGAAGCGCCGTCAGAAAGTGCAGAAGAGGTCCCCGCTGTTACTGTGCCGTTAGCTGGGTCAAACGCTGGGCGTAGACCTGATAAAGACTCTAATGACGTCTCTGGACGAATAACTTCATCGTGAGTCACTTTAATTAACGCGCCGTTTGCATCGTGTCCTTCGATAGGAACGATTTCATTATCAAAACGACCTTCAACAGTAGCAGCATGAGCGCGTTGATGAGAACGTACAGCAAAAGCGTCTTGTTGTTCACGAGTAATACCATGCATTTTGCCTAGCATTTCAGCGGTTAAGCCCATCATGCCAGATGCTTTTGCCACGTTAGCAGCAAGACCTGGGTGGAAGTCTACACCATGGTTCATTGGTACATGACCCATGTGCTCAACACCACCAACGATAAAGGTATCGCCTTGGCCAGTCATAATTGCGCGGGCTGCTTGATGCAAGGCATCCATTGATGAACCACATAAGCGGTTAACCGTTACGGCGCCAGCTGATTTTGGAATGCCAGCTAAAAGCGCCGCGTTACGAGCAATGTTGAAACCTTGCTCAAGAGTTTGTTGCACACAACCCCAGATAACATCTTCGATATCTGTTGGATTAAGCTTTGGATTACGTGCTAATAATGATTTCATTAGTTCTGCAGATAAAGTTTCTGCACGTACATTTCTAAATACTCCAGCCTTAGAGCGGCCCATCGGAGTACGAATGCAGTCGACGATTACAGCGTTTTTCATGATGTTATTCCTTTACTGCTAATTAGGCTGGGTAGTAAGTACCGTTATTGGCTGCAAGCTCACGCATTGCATCAGTCACTTGATATAAACCACCTAAGTGAGCAAACTTGTCAGCAAGTGCAACAAAGTTAGCAACACCCATGGTATCTAGGTAACGGAATACACCGCCTCTAAATGGTGGAAAACCAATACCGTAAACCAGACCCATATCGCCTTCAGCAGGAGAAGCAATAATGCCTTCTTCTAAACAACGAACCGTTTCGATAATCATTGGGATCATACAACGAGCGATAACTTCATCTGCTTCGAATTCTTTTAGCTCACCAAATTCTTTACCTAACAATTCATAGCTTGTTGGATCTAAATCTTTCTTTGGCTTACCGCGACGGTCAACAGAGTAAGAGTAGAACCCTTTAGTATTCTTCTGACCAAAGCGCTCACTTTCAAACATGATGTCGATAGCATCTTTGCCATTTTTACCCATGCGGTCAGGGAAACCTTCAGCCATAACTGCTTGTGCATGATGACCTGTATCTAGACCAACAACGTCAAGTAAGTATGCTGGGCCCATTGGCCAACCGAATTGCTTTTCCATTACTTTATCGATTTTGGCAAAATCAGCACCGTCAGCCAGTAAACCACTGAAGCCGGCAAAGTAAGGGAACAATACGCGGTTAACAAAGAAACCTGGGCAATCGTTAACAACGATAGGAGTTTTACCCATTTTGCTGGCGTATGCCACAACAGAAGCAATCGTTTCTTCTGAGCTGTTTTCGCCACGAATGACTTCAACTAATGGCATTTTATGTACTGGGTTAAAGAAGTGCATGCCGCAGAAGCGCTCTGGCTTCTTCATGCTCTTCGCTAATAAGTTGATTGAGATAGTAGAGGTGTTTGATGCAATGATGGCATCATCTGCAACATAACCTTCAACTTCAGCTAATACAGACGCTTTAACTTTAGGATGCTCAACTACAGCTTCAACGATAACGTCAGCATCTTTAATGGGGGCATAATCTAACGCTGGAGTGATGTTGTTTAAAACTGCTGCCATTTTAGCTGGGGTAGAACGGCCACGCTTAACTTGCGCTGTCAGTAATTTAGCCGCTTCGCCTAAACCTAAATCTAATGCAGGTTGGGCGATGTCTTTCATGACAATCGGTGTACCTTTACTTGCACTTTGGTAAGCGATACCGCCACCCATGATGCCAGCGCCTAATACTGCAGCGCTGTTTACTTTCTTAGCCAGTTTACCGGCTTTCTTAGCTTTACCTTTAACGAACTGGTCGTTTAAGAAAATGCCAATTAATGCCGTGGCAACTTCAGTTTTCGCTAATTTGATGAAAGCTTTATTTTCTACTTTTAGCGCTTCTGCGCGATCAAGTGTTGCAGCTTGTTCAATAACGTTAACTGCCATCATAGGTGCAGGGTAATGTTTACCTGCAACTTTAAAGACCATGCCTTTAGCCGTTGCAAACGACATCATGGCTTCAAGCTTTGGCAATGTAAGTGGTTTAAGTTTACGTGCGCGGCGAGACTGCCAATCTAACTTTTCGTTGATGGCATCTTTTAGCATTTGTAGAGCAGCAGCTTCTAAATTTTCAGGTGCAACAACCGCATCAATAGCGCCAACTTTTAAAGCAGCCTCTGGGCGTTGATCTTTACCTGTGGTGATCCATTCTAGTGCGTTGTCAGCACCAATCACACGAGGTAAGCGCACAGTACCACCAAAACCTGGGATTAAACCAAGCTTGGTTTCTGGCAAGCCTATACGGGCGTTGGTGTCAGCGATGCGTAAGTCAGTCGCAAGGATAGCTTCACAACCGCCACCTAATGCAAAACCATTTACAGCAGAAGCTGTTGGGAATGGTAAGTCTTCAAGTTTATCAAATACTGCGCTGGCTTGTTCGACCCAAGATAATAAGGTGGCATCATCTTGCTCAAATAAACCTAAAAATTCTGTGATATCAGCGCCAACGATAAAGGTACTTTTACCAGAGGTAACCAGTAGGCCTTGTATGTTGGTGTTTTGCTTGATGCTTTCTAATGCAGCATCTAATGAAGAAAGAGTTTCTTTATCGAATTTATTTACCGAACCTGGTGCGTTAAAGCACAGCTTGGCAATATTATCCTCTAATAACTCAACTTGAATCGTAGGACTTTGGTAGATCATTGCTTGCTTCCTTTTTGCTAAAAGCGACTTCTACATCACAATCACTGTGTTGTTATCTAGCTTTGTTTTCACAGCAGCGACGGCCATCATTTGACCAGTTGCCAAACAGTGTGCGACGAAATGAAATAAAATACAACACCCAATTTAAACGTCCGTTTAAATAATTGGCAGCTAGAGTCAATTTTGCCCTTTGTGATACACTTCACAAGTTCTTTCATAATAAAAAATCATTACAGGGACTGAAATAATGGATCAGCTTGCTCATTTTTATCATGCACACATTGCAGAACTAAATCGCCGTGTTGCCGAAATAACACAAAGTGAACAGCTTGATGGGTTAGTTATTCATTCAGGCCAGGCTCATCGCCAGTTTCTTGATGATTTAAGTTACCCATTTAAAGTTAATCCACAGTTTAAAGCCTGGTTACCTGTGCTTGATAACCCCAATTGTTGGGTTGTCGCTAACGGAGTTGATAAACCGCAGCTGATATTTTATCGCCCGGTGGATTTTTGGCATAAAGTCAGTGATGAGCCCAATGATTTTTGGGCTGAACATTTTGAGATTAAATTGCTGACTAAAGCAGACCAAGTGGCGCAATTATTACCGGCTGATTTATCGCACTGGGCATATATTGGTGAGCATATTGATGTGGCTGAAGTGCTCGGCATCAGTTGCTGTAATCCTGATGCGGTAATGAATTACCTGCATTATCACCGCGCCGATAAAACCCAGTACGAACTGGAATGTTTGCGCCGCGCTAACCAAACTGCAATAAAAGGCCACTTAGCGGCTAAGAATGCTTTTTATAATGGTGGCAGCGAGTTTGAAATTCAGCAGCAGTATTTATCCGCCATTGGCCAAACTGAAAACGAAGTACCCTATGGCAATATTGTTGCCCTTAACCAAAATGCGGCGATATTGCATTACACCGTATTAGAGCATCAAATCCCGTCACCACGGTTATCATTCTTAATCGATGCGGGCGCTAACTATAATGGTTATGCATCTGACATTACCCGTACTTACTCTTTTGAGAAAAATAGTTTCTACGAGTTGATTGTGGAGATGAACAAGTTGCAGTTGTCACTAGTCGATATGATGAAGCCTGGGGTTAAATACCCTGATTTACACTTACGTTTTCATGCAAAACTGGCTAATTTGATGTTGGACTTTAATTTGGCAACAGGTGATGCTCAAGGCTTGGTCGAGCAGGGGATTACCAGTGTTTTCTGCCCCCATGGTTTAGGCCACATGCTGGGGTTACAAGTACACGATATGGGCGGCTTTTTAGGTGATGAAGCAGGCACCCATATTCCGACACCAGCTGGGCATCCATTTTTACGTTGCACCCGTGAAATCGCCGCTAACCAAGTTTTTACTATTGAACCGGGGATATATATTATCGACTCATTACTGGCAGGACTAAAAGCCGATCGGCGACAATCGCAAATAAATTGGGATAAAGTCGACGAATTAAGACCTTTTGGCGGCATTCGAATTGAAGATAATGTTATTGTGCACCAAGATAGAAACGAAAACATGACCCGAGAGCTAGGTCTCATTGACTGAACAATACCAAATACCCAATCAAACACTCACCATCGAAGAAGATATCAAGCACAGTCGATTTATCACTGTGCTGTTTCACTGTAGTAGTGAATTAGAGTTGAAGTGTGCGCTTACTAACATGAGGCTGGAATACCCGGGCGCTAACCATTATTGCTATGCTTTTGTGGCGTCCGATCCGCAAAATAGTATTGCCATTGGCAGCAGCGACGATGGCGAGCCTGCAGGCAGTGCTGGTCGGCCGATGTTAGCAACGTTACAAGGTTCAAATATTGGTGAGATTGGCGCTATTGTAGTGCGCTACTTTGGCGGCACTAAGTTAGGCGTGGGTGGCTTAGTGCGGGCTTACTCATCGGGGATCAAGTCTGGTTTAACCGAACTTGAGACCAAAACTAAATATATTCGCTATAGTACTAAGCTGAGTTGCAGTTACCCGCAACTTAATCAAATTGAATATTTGGTTAATCAATTTGATGGTGTTATCAGCAATAAAATCTTTACTGATGTTATCGAAATTGAATTTGAAATTGCCAAAGCATTTCATGATGACTTTAATCGTGAGCTGGCCACCCAAACCCAAGGTCAGCTTAAGGCAAAGTTTAACGTTTGATGAGTGTAAAAAGTATGCCAAAATACAAAGTCATAACGATAATAAGCTCAATTGTTAATCGCTGATCTTTAAAGATGTGATTAGCTGAGGTGTTATGGCTTATTAGCGCGCCCGAGTCTTGGGCGGCATTAACAACGATGCTCTCAAATTAGTGCAAAATAAAACCTATGCGATATAAACACAGTGCAATATAAAACAATTATTAGAATCACTGGCCTGCTGATGGGATTATTTTCTATCACTATGCTGCCACCTGCATTAGTCGCCATTTTTTATAAAGATGGCGGCGGTACTGCATTTATACAGGCGTTTTGCGTCAGTTTATTTTTAGGTTTTTTACTTTGGTATCCAAACCGGGCTCAAAAAGGCGATTTGCGCACCCGCGAAGGCTTTTTGATTGTGGTGATGTTTTGGACGGTACTGGGCTCCATCGGGGCACTACCATTTATCTTTTCTACCGAGCCCGACTTAAGTTGGACAGACAGCTTCTTTGAATCCTTTTCAGCGTTGACTACTACAGGGGCCACCGTGATTGTCGGCCTCGATGATTTACCCAAAGCGATATTGTTTTATCGACATCTGCTGCAGTGGATGGGTGGCATGGGGATCATTGTGCTCGCGGTAGCCATTTTGCCGCTGTTAGGTATTGGTGGTATGCAGCTCTATAAAGCTGAAATACCCGGGCCGGTAAAAGACAGTAAGATGAAACCGCGAATTGCCGAGACCGCCAAGGCGCTTTGGTATATCTACTTATTATTAACTGTGGCTTGTGCGACAGCATTTTATTTTGCTGGCATGAGCGCCTTTGATGCTATTTGTCATTCATTCTCGACCATTGCTATTGGTGGTTTCTCAACTCATGATGCCAGTATTGGCTATTTTAATAGCCCGCTGATCAATGTTATTTGCGCGGTGTTTTTACTGATTGCGGCTGTTAACTTTAGCCTGCATTTCGCCGCGTTCAGTTGGCGGGGGATTAATTTTAAAGTCTATTTTCGTGATGCTGAATTTAAAGCCTTAATTGGTATTCAATTGGTATTAACCGCTATTTGTTTCGCGACTTTATATAATGCTGGCATATATGATTCGCCAGAGCAGACCTTAGATTATGCTTTTTTCCAGGTGGTGTCGATATCCACTACGGCTGGTTTTGGCACCGAAAGTTTTAACTCTTGGCCATTGTTTTTGCCTATATTATTAATCTTTTCTAGTTTTATTGGTGGTTGTGCTGGCTCTACCGGGGGCGGCATGAAAGTGATCCGCTTTGTGCTCTTGTTGCTACAAGGCTCTCGTGAAATGAAGCGTTTAATACACCCTAAGGCCATGTATTCGATTCGAATTGGTAAGTCTGCTTTGCCTGATCGTGTCATTGATGCGGTATGGGGATTTTTCTCTGCGTATGCCTTAGTGTTTGTCATTTGTATGGTGCTATTAATGGCAATGGAAATGGACGCCATTACCGCCTTTAGTGCAACAGCTGCCAGTATTAATAATCTAGGCCCAGGCTTAGGAGAGGTGGCCAGTAACTATGCCAGCGTGACTGATGGGGCTAAATGGGTGTTGGTACTGGCCATGCTATTTGGCCGTTTAGAGGTGTTTACCTTGTTAGTGTTATTTACGCCGACTTTTTGGAAAAACTAATGAGCTAGCTATTTTCAATGGGTATTTAGCGCTTATTACTGTTGAGGAAATCGTCGATTAAAAGGAAGAGATATGCTTAAAAGCATCATGATATATTCGACAGTCGATGGACAAACTTTGTCTATTTGTAACAAGCTTAAGTTGATGCTAGAAGAGGCTGGCGAACAGGTGACTTTGGTTTCTCTTGTTGAAGCAAAGTCGTTACCACTCACGGACTTTGACAAGGTACTCATAGGCGCCAGCATTCGTTATGGCAAACATCGACCTGAGCTTTATGAGTTCATACAGGCAAACCTGAGCAGCTTGTCCTCAATGAAAAGCGCATTTTTTACGGTAAATGTTGTTGCTCGAAAGCCCCTTAAAAATACCCCTGAAACCAATCCGTATATGCAAAAGTTTCTGCAATTATCTCAATGGCAGCCTAACTTATTAGGCGTGTTTGCAGGGAAGATAGATTACCCGAAGTATCGCACCATGGATAGAGTGATGATCCGCTTTATCATGTGGATGACCAAAGGGCCAACAGATATCACAGGTACTTTTGAGTTTACCGATTGGAATAAAGTCGATGAGTTTGCCAATGACTTTATTCAGCTTAATAGTCGTTAAGGCTTATTAAGCTGCGCAATATAAACGATGCAAAATTGAGATAACTTCAGTCACTTCAGCATTTTTTAGGGTGTAATACACGTTCTGTGAGCTTTTACGAGTATTGACTAAATCTTGGGCTCGAATGACTGCAAGGTGTTGAGATAATGCTGATTGGCTTAATGGCACCGTTTCATTTAATTCAGTGACACTGCGTTCTTTTTCCAGCAGTAAACACAAAATCATCAATCGATAAGGATTAGCAATCGCTTTTAGCCATTTGGCTGCCATCTCGGCATTACCTAGCATCGACTCTACATCAATATTTTTAGACATTTATTTACCTATTACTGATTTAATACTCAGATTCATCATACTGCTGGCGAACTTAGATCTCAATTTTATCATCTAATTATATGAGACGTTTCTAATTTGTGATCAAAGAGCGCGATTATAATAGCCTTTTTTGTAACAATGGCTGCTTATTCAAGCAACAATCGGTGTTGAAATGGCAAAAACTTTAGTTATTTATTATTCAAGAGGTGGGCATACTGCACAAATTAGTCGTGCAATTGCAGAGCAGATTGTCCATAACGGTCATCAGTGTGATGTGGTCAATATTCTTGATAATAACCATGCTGACATTGATTGGGCAAGCTATGATGTTATTGCGTTAGGGGCTTGTGTTTTATATGGTTCTTATCATAAGTCGGTATTTGAATTTGTTAATCGTTACCAACAACAGCTGAGCAGCAAGCCCAATAGCTTTTTCTGTGTCAACGTTGTGGCACGTAAGCCTGAAAAACGCATTCCAGAAAATAATAAATACCTACAAAAGTTTATTGAGCTTTCACCTTGGCAGCCACAAGATGTCAAAATCATTGCAGGTAAAGTGAATTACCCATCGTGGACTTGGTATGACAGCTTGGCGATTCGCTTAATTATGAAAATGACTGACGGCCCGACTGATCCTAAGAGCGTGATTGATTACACTGATTGGGAAGATGTGAAAGTGTATGCCGATCATGTAGTCAGCCTTGGGGTTACAGCGGTCGCGAGCTAGCTCTTTGAGTTAGCTTGTTACGTTAGTACTTCAAGCTAGTGCGTCTAATTAGTACTTCCAAAATTTGGGGGCGAACAGTACCGCCACGGTAATGATTTCTAATCGCCCCAATAACATTCCAAAAGCCAGCGCCCATTTAGCGGTATCCGGTAAGCTGGCAAAATTACCCGCAGGCCCAATAACAGGCCCAAGACCTGGGCCGACATTAGTTACCGCAGTAATGGCGCCTGAAATACTGGTTACAGGATCTAAGCCTGTGAGCACCAAGGTCACCGCAAGTAATATAATCACAATCAAAAACAGCATGATAAAGGCCATAATTGAGCGAATAATATCATTATCAATGACGCGATGATTATAGCGCTTACTGACTACAGCTTGAGGATGGACTTGTTGAGTTAATTGCTGGAGCATGACTTTAAGTGAAATCTGAAAGCGAAATATTTTAATCCCACCAGAGGTCGAGCCGGAGCAGCTACCAGCAAACATCAGAAATAAAAAACTGATACTGGCAAAAGCGCCCCATGCCTGATAATCGGTTAAGCCATAGCCAGTCGTTGTAACCACTGAGATGACGTTAAACCCAGATAGGCGCATGGCGTCGAGCAGTGCCATATCTGATTTGAACCAAAGCCAAAAGCCAAGGGTTACCGACACCAAGATGATAAATTTTATAAAGCCTTTAACTTGTTCGTCATTCCATATCTTTAAGGTTTTTTGCTGAATGCTTTGTACAAACATCAGCAGCGGCAAGCCTCCTGCAGCCATAAACACAATTGCGACCCAATGGGCTGCTGGAGTAAAAGCTGACATTGAGCTATCAGACGTTGAATAGCCGCCAGTAGACAGTGTGGTCATGGCATGATTAATGGCTTCAAACCAATGCATCCCCGACAAGTGGTAGGCCAAGGCACATAACACGGTAAGCACAACATAGACCTCAAAAAGGTATTTGGCCATGTGTTGGGTCCGTGGAGTGGTTTTGTCGCTCCAGTCTGACGACTCGGTGCGAAACAGGCGCATACCACCGACATTGAGAAAAGGCAGAATGGCTACCGCCATGACAATAAAACCGATCCCACCAAGCCATTGTAATAGGGATCGCCAAATTAAAATGCTGTGGTCCATGTCGTCTAAGCCTGACAGCACAGTTGAGCCTGTGGTGGTGATGCCGGACATGGTTTCGAAAAAGGCGTCGGTATAGTTAATACCGTGGTAAAGGGTGAAAGGTAAGGCGGCAAATAAACTGACTACCAGCCAAGTCATGCTGGTGAGAAAAAACATATCGCGGATATTAAGGTTAACGTCGCTGCTGCGGCCAGCTTGAATACATAAAATCGCGACTAAGCCGCTAAACAAACCGGACATCATAAATGCGCCGATAGTTTCTTCATGGTAAAACAGCGCAAAAGCCATTGGCACCAGCATGAAGCCAGTGAGAATAGATAAAAAAGCGCCAATGACAAACAGTAGCGGTTTTAAATTCAGCATAGTGCCATTAATGGTGACGCTAGAAGAAAAACGCGCTCGGTTGGAACAGCTTTTCTACATCGCCAATGAACTTTTTATTTACTAAAAATAGAATCACATGATCTCCTTCTTCAATGACGGTTTTATCATGACCCATAATCACTTCATCATTTCTAACGATAGCGCCAATGGTCGTTCCTGGGGGTAATTTTATGTCGCTGATTTGCTTGCCGACCACTTTTGAGGTGGAAGAGCTGCCATGGGCAATGGCTTCGATAGCTTCAGCTGCGCCGCGACGTAATGAGTAAACATTACAAATATCGCCTTGGCGGATATGGGTCAGTAAGGCTGAAATGGTGGTTTGCTGCGGTGAAATTGCAATATCGATATTGGCTTCTTGGACAATATCCACATAGGCTTCACGTTGAATAAGCACCATGACTTTTTTGGCGCCCATTCGCTTAGCTAATAGCGCCGACATAATGTTAGCTTCGTCATCATTGGTGACAGCTATAAACACATCTGTTTGGTCAATGTGCTCTTCTTGCAGTAACTCTTGATCCGATGCATCACCGTTAAATACTGTGCAGTTTTCTAACCTTTCTGACAGGCTTTCTGCGCGCTCTAAACTGTGTTCAATGAGTTTGACTGAGTGCTTTTTTTGTAATCTTTTTGCAAGGCCATAACCAATATTACCACCACCGGCGATCATGATATTACGGTAAGAATTATCCAGCTTTTGCATTTCACTCATCACCGCTCGCACATGGCGGGTGTCGGCAACGAAAAACACTTCATCATCGGCTTCGATAATGGTGGTACCGCGGGGCATAATCGCTTTGCCTTTACGGAAAATAGCCGCGACCCGGGTATCAATATTCGGCATATGTTCACGCAGCGTTGCCAGCGCGTTACCCACTAATGGCCCACCATAATAAGCCTTAATGGCCACTAGGCTTAATTTGCCTTTAGCAAACTCGAGTACTTGCAGTGCGCCAGGGTATTGCACTAAACGTTCAATATAGGCGGTAACAAGTTGCTCTGGGGCAATCAATTCATCAATAACAAAGCCACCACGTAATTTGGTGTCACTGTTTTTAACTTCGGTATTGATGAACAATTTGTCGCGCTGCTCAAGGTAAGCTTCTGAGCGGATCCGGGCTATTTTGGTTGGGGTGCCAAATAAGCTGTATGCAATATGGCATGCAGCCATATTGCATTCATCACTATTGGTGACTGCAATTAGCATATCGGCATCTTCTGCGCCGGCCCTTTTTAAGGTGCTCGGGTGAGCACCATGGCCGATGACGGTTTGCAAATCGAATTTATCTTGTAAGTATTTAACTCTGGCGCGGTTATTATCCACTAAGGTGATGTCGTTATTTTCACCGACGAGGTTTTCAGCCAGTGTGCCGCCAACTTGGCCTGCGCCCAAAATAATAATTTTCATTGCTGTGCGGGTATCCCTACTAAACGAGCTTAAAGCGCTTTAACTAAACGTGCGTAGTAAAAGCCATCACAATTGTTTTGGCCTGGTAGCAATTGCCAACCAATATCATCAGCAGATGATTGTTGGGCGATTGGTACTAATGTCGCATCGCTTGTTCTTTGTAAAAATTGCTCTATTTGCTGGCTGTTTTCTTCTGGCAAAATTGAGCAAGTGGCATAAAGGATGGTGCCGCCGGGTTTCAGCCATTTCCAGCAATGATCAATGATTTGTTGTTGCAGTAAAGCCAGTTCATCAATATCACTGTTTTTACGTAGCCACTTAATGTCAGGGTGGCGACGAATGACACCGGTTGCAGAGCAAGGGGCATCTAATAAGATCCTGTCAAACTTTTCACCTTGCCACCAAGTATCAATATTGGCTGCATCACCATGAATAACTTGCGCTTTTAATTGTAATCTGTCCAGATTTTGTTGCACACGCTCTAAGCGTTTTTCATCAAAATCTACCGCGACTAGACTAATGTTTGGCGCAGTTTCTATTAGATGGCAGGTTTTTCCGCCGGGTGCAGCACAGGCATCAAGAACCAGTTCATTAGTTTCTGGTGCTAATAGCGTTGCTGCCCACTGCGCGGCCCCATCTTGTACTGAGGCTGAGCCTTCAGCAAAACCGGGTAATCGCATTACATCTGTTGGACTAGCAAGTAAAATCGCATCATCACTCGCACCGGCACTGGCTTCTACTTCTTGTTCAGCAAGTAGCGCTAAGTATTGCTCACGGGTTTGTGATAGCTGATTGTTGCGCAGCCACATTGGTGGGCGTTGATGGCTTTGCTCAATAACTTGTTGCCATTGATCTGGGTAGGCCGATTTTAGGCGTTTAATAAACCAAGCAGGAGTATTGTATTTCAGGGTGTCGTTGTCAGTATTTAGTGGTGCTTCTTTACGTTGAATATTACGAAGAACACCATTAACCACTTTAACTAAACCATCAAATTTCATTTGGCGGCAGGCTTCAGCGGTTTCTGAAATGGCCGCATGAGCAGGAATTCGAGTGAAGTAAAGCTGATAACAACCCACCAATAATAATTGGTGCAATATACGCTGCTTACCTTTAAAGGGTTTGCTTAAGCAGTCACTGACACATTTATCCAGTTGTGGCAGTTGACGCATTACGCCATAACAAAGTTCTGCTAATAGGGCTTTGTCTTTACCATTTTCGAGATGTTGTTGTTGATCTGGCAAGGCCACCGATAGTGAAATGCCTTTCTCAAGTACATTGAAAATGGCTTTGGCTGCGAGCGCTCTAACATTCATTATGGCTGTGCCTCATTGTCTTCTTTCGCGACTGGGTTAAAGTTTACCCCTGGGGCAAACCAGTCTGCGCGTGAGTTAAGAATATCTGCGACAGGCATTTGCTTTTTACCCGGTAATTGCATGACTTGTAGCTGCAAAGAGCCTTCGCCTGTAGCGACGGTGACACCTTGCTTATTGCTGTCTAGTACGGTACCAGGTGTGGCATTAGTGCCATTACTATCAACAGCATTATTGTAACTCGCTTGCCATACCTTGATGGTATTGCCTTGGTGGCTAAAATGACTAGCTGGCCAAGGGTTAAAGGCGCGAATTTCTTGCCATAATTGTTTCGCAGGCTTAGTCCAATCTATTTGAGCTTCTTCTTTAGATAACTTTTCAGCATAGTTAGCTAAAGATTCATCTTGTTGTTCAGCAACGAGGGTGCCTTTGCTTAAACCTTCAAGCGCTTCTATTAACGCTGGCGGTCCTTGTTCGGCTAATTTGCTATACAAGGTTGCAGAAGTGTCGGTGTCTTCAATTTTAAGCGACGTTTTAAGTAACATGTCACCAGTATCTAAACCGATATCCATTTGCATAATCGTGACGCCAGTTTCGCTGTCACCAGCCCAAAGCGCGCGCTGGATTGGCGCGGCGCCACGCCAGCGAGGCAATATAGAACCGTGTACATTAATACAACCCAGTTTTGGCGTATCTAATACTATCTTTGGCAGGATTAATCCGTATGCAACGACGACCATAATGTCAGCGTTTAAGGCAGCAAGCTCTGCTTGGGCATCCTCTTTGCGTAATGATGGCGGCTGATATACAGGGATATCGTTGGCAACAGCAAGCTGCTTTACCGGGCTTGCTTGCAGTTTTTTGCCACGGCCCGCAGGTCTATCTGGCTGCGAATACACCGCAATCACATTGTGGTCGGAATTAATAAGTGCCTGCAAATGTAAAGCGGCAAAGTCTGGCGTGCCAGCAAAGATAATATTTAACGGTTTCAAATGGAGTCCTATGCTTCTTTTGCTTCTAAACGGGCTTCTTTCTCAAGTTTAGTCTTGATACGGTCACGTTTCATTTTTGACAAGTAATCGACGAACAACTTGCCTTTTAAATGATCCATTTCGTGCTGTAGACAGATGGCAAATAGCTCATCCGCTTCAACCGTAAACTCTTTACCGTGACGATCTTGGGCTTTTAAGGTAACAAATTCAGCACGATCAACTTTAGCGTAAATGCCCGGAACCGAAAGACAGCCTTCTTCATTAGTGAACTCGCCGCTTTTGCTGACAATCTCAGGATTAATGAAAATGGTCGGACGCTCAACTTCATCCTGCAGGTCCATCACAATTAATTGTTGATGGAAATCTACCTGAGTAGCCGCAAGTCCAATGCCTTTTTCCTCGTACATTGTTTCAAGCATGTTATCTATTTGGGTTTGCAAAACCTCACCAAAATCGGTGACAGGCTTAGCAACTGTGCGTAATCTTTCATCTGGAAAACGTAAAACTTTTAATAATGGCATATATAAACTCTTAACAAGTCTGTCAAATTTCAGCCAGTTAGCTATACTGGCTTGGTTAATGGGTTAATTTTAATCCTTACTGACTATCAATAACAGCAAAAGCTCTAATAAAGAGCTAAACACATGGAATGAACCATGAAACGGATATTTTTACTCGCGTTTTTGACACTAAGTACCATAGCCTCAACCTTGGTTTTGGCTGATAAATTAACATTAAAGTCTGGTCACCCCGATTCATATATCGTTAAAAAAGGCGATACGCTGTGGGATATATCAGCCTTTTTCTTAGACGATCCTTGGCGTTGGCCTAAATTATGGGGCGCAAATCCACAGATTGCGAACCCGCATTTAATTTATCCTGGCGATCGACTCACCTTAGTGTTTATCGATGGACAACCACGGTTAGTATTAAAGCAGCATATCAAAAAAGGCCCTGAAGGGCGCATTAGCGACAAAGGTGGTCCAATCCCTGCTATTGATTTATCACTGATCCAGCCTTATTTGGTGCAAAACCGAATCGTAGACCCAGAATGGCTTGATGGCTTGCCAATGATCCTTGCTGGTGAAAGTCCATCTCGTCATCATACAGTAGGAGATGTGGTTTATATTAATGCCAATTTACCTGTTGGTGAAAAGCTGGCGGTATACCAAGAAGGTAGAGAGTTTTTCGATAAAGAAAATAGCGAGTTACTAGGGCAAGAAATTATTTTGACTGCCAGTGGTCGAGTGATTGAATCTGGCGACATTTCAAAAGTGCAATTACTGAGTAACTTACGCGAATCGAAAGCCGGTTTTAAAGTTGCACCGGTAGAAGATGAAGCGCTGATGTCAGCTTACTTTATTCCTAAAGCGGCGCCAGAGTCTGTGCCTGCTAACGTGTTAGCCATTGAGAAAGATATTCGTGAAGTTGGCAAGCTAGATATCGTTTATCTTGATAAAGGGGCTGTTGATGGTATCGACACCGGTCATGTGTTTGGTATTTATCGCAATGGTGAAACCATTGTCATCAATAGTGACGGCATGCCGGTATCAACCATTGATCGTAGTGCTTACGACAACTTAAAAGCCAAAATATCTGACGATAATGCGATTACCATGCCTGATATTTTCCATGGCAAGTTAATGGTGTTTAAAGTTTTCGAAAAGACCAGTATGGCGATTATTATTGCCAATGAACGTCCTGTGCGAGTTGACGATAAGTTAGTCACCCCTAAGACGACTGAGTTAAAAGGCGAGTAATCGATAATAAACTGGTCGACTGGCTAGTTGTTTGTGCAGTATCCGGGCTAGGACCCGCCCGGATTCAACAATTATTAACTCAAATGGATGTTGAGGAATTACGGCAACGTTTAGAGTTTGAAAAGCAGTCTTTGCCATTATCGGCAAAGCTGCTGTCTCAATGCCAAATTGATTTTGATAAAGTTGATTTGGCCATTGAGTGGCTTAATCTATCCCCGCAACATCACATTGTTACTTTGTCAGACCCTGACTATCCCGCATTACTGCAACAAATATCAGATCCTCCCGGAGTGTTATTTATTAAAGGCCAACTCGAAGCCTTGCTACGACCTTCAATTGGCATGGTGGGGAGTCGCAATGCATCCGTTGGTGGTTTGAATATGGCAAAGGCGTTAGCCACAGAGATGGTTCAGATGGGCTTTTCAATAACCAGCGGTATGGCGGCTGGGATTGATGGTGCAGCCCATAAAGGAGCAGTAGACAGTAATGGCGTAACCCTTGCGGTATTAGGTACTGGTGTTGAATGTATTTACCCTAAACGCCATAGCAATTTGTATCACCAAATCCAGCATCAAGGTTGTGTACTGAGTGAGTTTTGGCCGCAGGTTGGCCCCTATGCAGGTAACTTTCCTCGGCGAAATCGCATTATTAGTGGTTTATCACTGGGCACGATTGTTGTGGAGGCAACGCGCAAAAGTGGCTCGTTGATCAGTGCGCGCTTGGCGATGGAGCAAAATCGAGAAGTGTTTGCAGTGCCCGGCTCGGTGCTCGGTGGCTATAACCAAGGTTGCCATGACTTGTTAAAAAATGGCGCTAAATTGGTAGAATGTGCAACAGATGTTGTTGAAGAATTGTCCGCATTGACGCAGTTTCACCTTGAAAATGTCGCTAATCGTCACCATATAGCAGATAATACAACAAATTTGCCATTTTCTGCGCTGTTAGCTAGTGTAGGTTATGAGGCTACTAGTTTAGATGCAGTAGTCGAGCATAGTGGAAAGTCGATAGATCTGGTGTTAGTTGAAATGCTTGAACTTGAATTACAGGGCCAGGTGGCACAAGTGCCTGGTGGTTACGTCAGATTAGAGAGGAGATAACCATGTTTGATATCCTCATGTACCTTTTTGAAAACTATGTTCATAGCGAAGTAGAGCTATTAGTTGACGAAGATGAGCTTACCAAAGAGTTAACCCGAGCAGGTTTTCATCAAGCTGATATTTTGAAAGCCCTGTCTTGGCTAGAAAGATTGGCTGATTTACAAGAAGGTGATAAACCTTACTTGTGCAATCATGCCCAGCAGTCATTCCGTATTTATACCAAAGATGAAATGGATAAATTGGATGTTGAGTGCCGTGGGTTTTTATTGTTTCTTGAACAAATCCAAGTGCTCAGTGTTGAAACCCGTGAAATGGTCATCGAACGGGTGATGGCGCTAGATGAAACCACCCTAATCTTGGAAGATTTAAAGTGGGTGGTGTTGATGGTGTTATTTAATGTACCAGGCAACGAGTCTGCTTATGAGCAAATGGAAGATCTTATTTTTGAACAGCCTGATGGGCGGTTACATTCTTAAGTCTTTAAACCTATTGTCATGAGTTAACTAAATAAGGAGGCTAGGCCTCCTTTTTTGATCGTCAGCTTGGCTATTTTGTCATCCCTGTGTAACCTGAATAGGGTGACACCTTTATGTAATATTGAGAGTAAAATGTCTAAAATCGATCAGCAATTGTTTACTGTGCACGAGCATGCTTTGGAGAAAGAGTTTGAACTCTGCCCAAAGTGTGGCTGTGAGTTGTCAGTTAAAAATAGTAAACATGGTGGATTCATAGGCTGTAATAATTATCCTACTTGTGACTTTACGCGGCCTCTAGTTCAACATGAGTCCATTGAAACTCAAGTGATAGAAGGCTCTGAATGCCCAGAGTGTGGCAATGAGCTGGCAGTTAAGTCTGGCCGTTTTGGTATTTTTATTGGCTGTACTCACTATCCTGAATGTACTCACATTGAAAAACACGATCACGATGAAAATGCAGAGGTTATCAACTGCCCCCATTGTAAAAAAGGCCATTTAGAATCTCGTACCAGTCGCTTTGGTAAAACCTTTTTTGCCTGTAATACTTACCCTAAATGTAAGTACTTAGTGAATTTTCCGCCCCATAATGAATCTTGCCCTGAATGTAATTTTGGTATTTTAGTTGAGCGTAAGGGCGCAGCTGGAAGCCGTTTAGAATGCCCGCAGAAATCATGTAAATATAAGCGTCCAATATAACTTTTTTGACTCTATTCGCCTTATATCAGTATTTGTTCATATCCTTATTGTCTGTATAATTTATCGATAATTTATAAGATTAAAGGGTATTTCATGCAATTGTTGCATCCAACAGATGTTACTGAAGTGTTTGAGCAAGGAGAGGTGTTTGCTTATCCCACTGAAGCCGTTTATGGCCTTGGCTGCGATCCTGATAACCTATCAGCTATTCAAAAGTTACTTGAAATCAAACAACGTCCTTGGCAAAAGGGCGTTATCCTAGTTGCCAGCGACTATAAACAACTGCAGCCCTATATTGATGAATCACAACTCACAGAGGCACAACTTGCCTTTGCCTTTAGTAAGTGGCCAGGGCCTTTTACCTTTGTGATGCCAATTAAGTCAGAGGTTAGCCAATTATTATGTGGCGAGTTTGATTCCATTGCGGTGCGAGTTTCGGCTCATCCAGTGGTAAAAGCATTATGTGACGCCACTAATAAAGCCATTGTTTCAACTAGTGCTAATTTAGCCGGTCATGCGCCCGCACTGACCATAGCAGAAATTCAAGATACTTTTTCCACTACTGTTGCGGCTGTGATAACTGGTGATCTTGGTGCTCAGCGCCAGCCTTCAACCATTATCGATGCTCGTAGCGGCAAAATATTACGTAACGGACAGTAATTTAATAAAAATAATCGAATAAACAATAAGGAATTTGATATGGCAATGCCTGATGCCGCAGTCGTAAAGCAGTACCTGTTATCCCTACAAGCCAATATCTGTGCTGGTTTAGAAGCATTAGATGGAAAGGCCAGCTTTCAAGCGGAATCGTGGGAGCGCGCCGAAGGTGGTGGTGGCACCAGTAAGGTGATGACCGCAGGCCATGTATTTGAACAAGCTGGTGTTAACTTCTCCCATGTGATGGGCGCAGCAATGCCGGCATCAGCCACCGCGCATCGTCCAGAGCTAGCTGGACGTAGCTTTGAAGCTATGGGCGTGTCATTGGTTATCCATCCTAAAAATCCTTTTGTTCCTACAACTCATGCGAATGTGCGCTTTTTTATTGCCCATAAAGATGGCGCTGATCCCGTATGGTGGTTTGGTGGCGGGTTTGATTTAACTCCTTACTATCCATTTGAAGAAGATGTGGTTTCATGGCATCAAACCTCGGCCGATATTTGCGCCCCATTTGGTGATGAGGTTTATCCCAAATATAAAAAGTGGTGTGATGAATACTTCTTTTTGCCTCATCGTAATGAAACCCGTGGGGTCGGTGGATTATTCTTTGATGATCTCAATGAGCCTGGTTTTGATAAGAGTTTTGAGTTTATGCAGGCCGTGGGTAATGGTTTCTTAACGGCTTATTCGCCGATTGTTGAGCGTAATAAAGATCTTGAATATAACGATGATGAGCGCCAGTTCCAACTGTACCGTCGAGGCCGTTATGTTGAGTTTAATTTGGTTTATGACCGTGGCACTTTATTTGGCTTACAAACCGGTGGTCGCACGGAGTCTATTTTGATGTCTATGCCGCCCTTAGTTCGCTGGGAATATGGCTTTACCCCAGAAGAAGGCTCTCAAGAGGCGGATCTATACGAGCGCTACCTAAAACCACAAGATTGGTTGAAACTCGAAAGCTAGCTTTAAATGAGTCGATATAATTTAGTCGACAGATTGATGGGGCGAATCGATTCTAATGTCTATGCTTCATCATTAGTTCGCTGGGAATATGGCTTTACCCCAGAAGAAGGCTCCCAAGAGGCGGAGCTATACGAGCGCTACCTTAAACCACAAG
>NZ_JAUOSH010000019.1:0-103889 GCF_030548765.1 Shewanella sp. 3_MG-2023
CGACAAGTAAGGCGGTCATAATCGATTAGAAAAAGTAAGGTTATGCTGATTATCCCATTGCTAGCACCAACTCATTTCGGGGCATAAATGTGTTACGATCACTAACTTTATACTTCATTTAAATTGGCTCAGTTACAGCAGGCCATTACTCCAATCTAATCCATTGCCTGCCGCAGGCTTATGTGCAGATGCATCCAAGACACGCCGTGAACACATCCCTGTGGGCTCTGCGAAAACAAATAACATCCATGTTAAACGGCCAGTTCGGCATCCATGCCTCTCGCTTAGAGCGTTTCACACTGTGAAACTTCGCCATGTTTTGGTCATATTTGTTCCCTACAAATAATGACATTCCCTCCATCCTTGGCAGTCAGAAGCTCGCTGCTGCATCTACACTGGAATTATTCTCTCTTCGATTTGACTTTATTTGTTGCAATTAAAAAGCTAAAAATACCAAGAATCTAATCAGCTAAAAGACTCAATATGAATTGAGGTCATCGAGAAAAGCCGTGAGCTTGGCATGGATGCCAAGCTAGCTTTCGCGGTGCATGGATGCACCATCGGAAGCGCTAGCATTTTTGAATAAGACCGAAGCAGTCTACAAACGAAGTCAGAAGCTGGATCAATCCCCGTCGAAAATCATGCGTTTTTCAGCATTTTTCGTTGGGGTGCTGAGGGATTGTTAAGGGCTTCTTTTGTAAAATGTGTGCGCTTTCCCCCTTGACTCTGCTCTTTGCAAAAGAAGGGGCGAAGCGCCACGACGTTAATCCAAACGGAGTTTGGAAATTAAGTGAAATCCAGCGTTATAAATCAGCTGTGAACTCAGTACCGCGACGTTGATTTATTCAAAATGGCTATGGGGCATAAACGCTTTAGCAAGCTAATATCTGCCATCAAAAGTAAGTTAGAAAGTTACTATCTAGCTTGAAAGAGATCTTGCTCTAAGAAGTCTAAACAACTGCTATAGTTAAGTTTACTGACTGATATATAGGTGACATGATGAAGTTAAAATTAATGATGTTAATAAGCGCTGTGCTTTTGTTCCTTGCTAGTCCTTCCTATGCTAAGGATGGTTATCAGATATCCACCTCAACTAGCGGCACCTTTATTAAAGCGTATCCACTGGATAATAATCAAACGCTCGTGATTGCAGAAGGGCGGCTTGAACCACGATCAATTGGTACTATGAGCATTAAATTATATGCTGACTTAAATGTGGGAGATTTTATTGATGGGCTGATTATTGCCCGAGATGGCACCATATTGTCGGTGGCTATTGAGTCTGAACCGCTTCGCAAAATAACCATTACCACAGTAACTGCAGGTAGCGGTAATTATGAAAACACGCAGCTGGTTTGTATCAATAATGACAGCTTGTCATTATGCTAATAGGGCATTTACGGCCTTTATTCCTATGTTGTATTCAATGAATGAATAAATAACCAAAAAGCCACTTAAAGTGGCTTTTATTGTGTGGAGAGATAGATTTTAGCAGCCTTGTTAATTTAACAAGTCAAAGGCACACTAGCCAATAAGCCTCTAACTCATCCAGTAAAGCCCTAAGCTTGCTAAACAGGCGAGTAATACACTGGCTTCAAAAATAATTTTACTGCTTAACAGCTTGGTTTTACCTTCTTTCAAATTGGCAATCAATTCGTTTTGCTTGTACACCCGACAGGTAAGCTGTTCTGTTTGGGGATCAATAAGCAACTGCAACATGCAAGGTTTGCCATTTTGTAGCTTAATTTGGTGAGTACTGCGCTGACCAAAGTTAATTTTGCTTGAAACCACTTTGTCGTTAACTAATACTCGCTCAACACCACTCCAGTCACTGGCATGCAACTCAATTTTCTCTTGATTCAGCTGATATGTAAAACTTGTCATGACCTACTCCTTGGCTGCTAAAGCTACCTTAAGATAAGCAGACAAATATGACGTTTTCCAGTTTATCAGATGAACTATTTTTGAATCTTAGACTATGTACTTGTTGAGATAAGGAAAATATTTTTTATTTCAAAAGCTGACAATACTTGTATATTCGGCGTAATACAGGGGGCCACACTTGAGATTGGCAATGATTTTAACCTCAAGGGGCGAATAAGTGGAGAGTGATATACCTGCAATCACTAGATGCCTTTTTAAGCGGCGCTGCAGCCTAAATGACAATAATGAGATAGCAGATCTCGCCAGCTTACGATTCCAATAAGCTGTTGGTTTTTAAGTACTGGTAAACAAGTTATACCTTCAGTTAGTAATATTTGTGAGGCTTGTTCAATTGTTATCTCTGGCCCTATGGTGATCGGATGGTGTGACATTACCTGATGAACTCGTTTTTGCAGTGTATCAATGTCGCGGGTTAACTCGGCAGCTGTGCCTAAATTGGGACTTATGGCGTTAAATAAATCTTTTCGTGATAAAACACCTGCAACTTGATTATGCTCATCCTTCACCACTAAATGATGAAATGGCATATTATCAAAAATGTTTTTAGCGATAGTTATTCTGTCATCCATTTCAACAGTGACAACTCGAGGACTCATTACATGTTCAATTGTTTTCATCGCTTCCTCCCATTCCTTTATTAAGTTATATCAGACAATTGCAGCGACAACAAATATCAAATTAAGATACAGTTTATGAGGTTAAATTCAGCTACTTTGAGGTGTACAGTTCAAAGCTTTCAAAGCTTATTTCTGAGTTATCGCTGAGTTAACAGCTGAGTTTAAACAGGAATTGAAAGATAAATTTAAAATTGATTCAAGATGGGTATAAAGTTAATTTATTGACCTGTCAGAAGTCGGAAACAAAAAGAGCACCTTAAATAGGTGCTCTTTAGCAATTAATGTGCGTTTAAGTATTTTTACTTAATCGGCTGTTATTAAATCAACTGCGCTAACAGTTACTTTGCGCCATTGATAATGGCACGTGCCATATCATCAGCAACATCGCCTGTGGTGCGGTTTTCTGCATCAGCTTGGCTAAATATTTTTAGAAGCGTGTTGTAGATTTCTTCAACTTTTTGAGTTGATTTAGCTGCATCATAGTCACTTTCAAACGAAACATTAATGATACCGCCAGCATTAATGACATAGTCAGGGGCGTATAAAATACCCATGTCTTTTAATGTTTCACCATGGCGTACTTCTGCTAATTGGTTATTGGCACAACCAGCAACAATCGTTGCTTTTAATAACGGGATAGTCGTGTCATTGATAGTGGCACCTAAAGCACATGGCGCATACACATCAACATCTTGAGTATAAATGTCTTGTGGAGCAACCACTGTCGCGCCAAATTCAGTCGCCACTTTATCAAGTGATGCTTGATGAATATCAGTTACGATTAATTCAGCGCCTTCTTCATGCAGGTGTTTACATAAGTAATATCCCACATGACCCACACCTTGAACTGAAATTTTAAGGCCTTTTAAGCTATCAAGACCACGTTGGTGTTTTACCGCTGCTTTAATGCCAAGGTAGGTACCTAAAGCAGTATAAGGTGAAGGATCACCACTTTTACCTTCAAGGCCTGCCATGTATGGGGTTTCTTCATGAGCAATCATGATATCGGCTGTGGTTACGCCAACATCTTCCGCTGAAAAATATTTACCGCCAAGTGTATGAATACAGCGGCCAAAAGCGCGGAATAACGCTTCACGATCTGTAGTTTTAGGATCGGCAAGGATCACTGACTTACCGCCACCCATGGTTAATCCAGCAAGTGCATTTTTATAAGTCATACCACGTGAAAGACGTAATACGTCAGTCAGTGCTTCATCATCTGAATCGTAGTTCCACATACGACACCCGCCAACTGCTGGCCCAAGGTTAGTATTGTGAATGGCAATAATTGCTTTTAAGCCACTTTCTTTGTCGTTACAAAACACGACCTGTTCGTGTTCATCAAACGAGACATGATTAAATAGAGCCACTTGTGATCTCCGCTGTGCGATTTATTAGTCGTCAACCACTGCTGATTAACGACGGCTTATGATATTTATTGCAGAACGATAGCATTTAGCGATACTCTCAACAAAGTTAGATTCATTTAATTTTGTGATCTACGTGGCAATTTTGCTTGCCACTTTACGTAAACGTAAACTTTTTAATCGTTTCGTAACATTTTGAGCTGAAAATGAGTGCAATTGTTGAATTAATGATGACAACAAATAACAATAAAATAGGAAGGTAGTATGAGTGAATCAGTGGCTGAGCCGACAACTGCGCAACAAGATCCTGAGCAATTAAGACAGGAATGGGTAAAAACACAATTTCAAAAAGCGAACCGATTTCTCGCTGAAAAAGGTGTAATACCATCAAAAGTCATTGCTGATGAAAGCCGTTATTTAGTGCCTTATTTAGCGATTTGGAAAATGGAGTCCAAGCAGCCAACTAAGCAAACATTTTGGGTGATGTCTGGTGATTTACCGTCTGATTATGTTGATGTTAAAGTTGCTGCAACTGCCCGCGATGCGATTCGTCATTTTTCAATGATGTGGCAACTTAAAGCAGAAAACCTACATAAGTCAGGGGTGACCCGAGATGAAACTCAATTGAAGTTTGCTAACTTATTAGTGTCTCGTGCTGAAAGTCTTTATAAGATGCATGGTGATGAAAAACTATGGGCTGATCAAGCCTAGCAGCTATATTTTAAAACGCCGTAATTAGCTGTTTTTAATAAAAATAACAAAGGCACTTGATAGTGCCTTTTTTGTTGCCTAATCTGCAGTAAATAATTCACGCTATAGAAAGTGGCTTATCTACTACTTACTATTTAGATGACGCAGCATTAGGTTTTGGTTTACCTGTGCCATTGATAGCTTTTGATCTTCAAGTAACACGATTAAGTGATACATTAGATCTGAAGCTTCATTGATCAATTCTTCTTTATCATTAGTGGCTGCCGCTAGTGCTGTTTCTAAACCTTCTTCACCGACTTTTTGGGCAATTCGTTTGGTGCCACGCTCAAATAAAGATGCGGTATAACTTGATTCGGCGCTTTGGCCTTTGCGAGAAATAATCACATTGGTTAAGTTATCGATAAAGCTATGGGCATTACCATCTTCCCAGCAGCTTTCTGTGCCGGTATGACAAGTTGGGCCATTAGGGATGACTTGCACAAGCAAGCTGTCATTATCGCAATCTTGATCGATGGCGACTAAATCTAGGGTATTGCCTGAGGTTTCACCTTTTGTCCACAAGCGCTGTTTTGAGCGACTAAAAAAGGTGACTTTGCCTGTTTCAAGGGTTTTAGCCAGTGCTGCTGGGTCCATATAACCTAGCATCAAGACTTTACCGGTAAGGTGGTTTTGCACTACAGCAGGAATTAAGTTTTGTTGTTTTTCCCAATCTAACTTACTGCCATCAAAGGTAATTTGTGTTGTCATAGTGTTCTCTGTTGTTTTGTAAGTTATAGCCTGATCGCGATCTTGTGCTGGGCTAGGTATTGTTTTAATTCATTGATATCAATAATGCCTTTATGAAACACACTCGCTGCAAGGGCGGCATCGACATTCGCTTGTTCAAACACCTCTTTGAAATGTGCCATGGTGCCAGCACCGCCGGATGCTATTAATGGTACATCACATATGGCTCTGACGATGCTCAGTTGTGTAATGTCGTAACCACCGCGCACACCATCTTGGTTCATTACATTTAAAACAATTTCACCACAGCCGCGTTTTTGGACTTCTTCAACCCAATCTTGGGTGTACCATTGGGTGTCTTTAGTGGCGGCTTCATCACCAGTAAATTGCTTTACTTTATAGCTGTTTGAGTCGGCGTCATAAAATGAATCAATGCCAATCACAATACATTGACGGCCAAACTCATCTTGAAGCCTTGATATCAAGCTAGGATCTGTAAGCGCTGGCGAGTTGATGGAGATTTTATCTGCGCCATAGGCCAGCATTTGCCGAGCTTGCTCAATGGTTTTAATGCCGCCAGCGACGCAAAACGGAATATCAATTTGCGCAGCAACCCGGCTTACCCAGGATTTATCTATGACCCGTTCATGGGCACTGGCGGTAATATCGTAAAAGACTAATTCATCGGCGCCTTCTTGGGCGTAACGCGCAGCAAGGGGCTCAATATCACCGATAATTTCATGATTACGAAATTGCACTCCTTTGACCACTTGGCCATCGCGCACATCAAGGCAAGGTACTAGGCGTTTGGCCAACATGTTATTGCCTCCTCAACGGTAAAGTTTTGAATAAGTAGTGCTTTACCTATGATAATACCATCGGCGTTACTGTCTCTCACCGCAGCGACATCATCAAGTGAGGCAATGCCACCTGATGCTTGCCAGTTGATGTCAGGGTAGGTGGTTGCTAGCTCTTGATAAAGCTCATTGTTAGCACCTTGAAGGGTACCATCACGGCTAATATCAGTGACTAAAGCATGTTTAAGGCCAACGGTTTTAAATTCACTGACTAAGGATTCAAGTGATTTCCCGCCACCGGTTTGCCAACCAGAGACTGCAACAATTTTCTCGCCTTGCTGGTTAATATTGACATCAAGTGCTAAACAAATGGCTTCGCTACCGTATTTTAGCAACCAGCTTTTAACTAATGCTGGTTCTTTAACTGCGAGAGAGCCAATAACGACTCGTTTAACTCCTAGCTCAAGCAGCTCTTTAACTTGCTGTTCGCTGCGAATACCGCCGCCAACTTGTATGTCGGTGCTCAGACCCGCTACTAATTCACCAATGAGTGCTATTTGGCGTTTTTCAGGGTCTTTCGCACCAGTTAAATCAACAATGTGTAATAGCTTTGCGCCTTGGTCTTGATAAGATTGCAATTGCGCTAACGGGCTTAAATTAAAAGTGGTTTGCTGGGCATAGTCACCTTGGTACAAACGCACTACTTGGCCATCAATTAAATCGATTGCTGGAATGATCATGCTGGTTTCCCCATGTTTAGGAAATTTTGTAATATTTTGGCGCCGACATTGGCGCTTTTTTCTGGGTGAAACTGGACCCCAAAGAAATTGTCTTTGCCAATGGCGGCGCTAAACTTTTCACCGTATTCTGATGTCGCGATGGTGTATTTATTTATCGGTGCCTTAAAGCTATGGACAAAGTACACGTAACTGCCATCTTCTATCCCTTCAAATAGCGGATGATCTGACACGCTTATTTGGTTCCAGCCCATATGAGGTAGTGGTAGTCCTTTACTATCAAGATGATCAATTTGTGTTGGGATTAAACCAAGGCAAGTAATATCATTGTCACTGCGGCCTGCTTCTGATCGGCCACCGTGTTCGATAGACTTGTCAGCCATCATTTGCATGCCAAGACAAACACCCATAACCGGTTGCTTGAGCTGTTTAATAACCTCAGTTAAATCACGATTATTGAGGGCATCCATAGCAGCGCCAGCTGTTCCTACGCCAGGCAGTACTACTCTGGTGGCAGCTTTGATAACCTCATGATCACGTGACACGATAACGTCGGCATTTAAGCGTTCAAAGGCAAAGCGCACCGAGCTTAAATTGGCGCAGCCAGTGTCTAAAATCACAGTAGTGTCAGTATTCATACTCACTCCTTACAGGACGCCTTTACTTGATGGCAAAATATCACCTTCAACTTTCACGGCTTGACGAAGGGTGCGGCCCAGCACTTTAAATAAAGCTTCCACTTTGTGGTGATCATTGTCGCCCGTGGTGCTGATATGCAAGGTGCATCGAAGGCCATCAGCAAATGAGCGGAAGAAATGCGGTACCATTTCTGTGGCCATCTCACCGACCATTTCACGCTCAAAATCAGCATTGAATTTGATAAAAGGACGACCTGATATATCCATTAAACACTCACCACTGGCTTCATCCATAGGCAGACTGAAACCAAAACGGGCTATACCACGCTTATCACCTAATGCTTGGCGCAGTGCATCGCCAATGGCAAGGGCGGTGTCTTCTACGCTGTGGTGATCATCAATTTCTAAATCGCCATCAACAGTGACGTCCATTTTGAAATTACCGTGGGTTTGTATTTGATCAAGCATGTGGTCAAAAAAGCCAATGCCGGTGTTGATAACGCCTTTACTGGTGTCATCTAAGTTCACATTGACTCTAATGTCAGTTTCTTTGGTGGTTCTAACCACTTCTGATGTGCGGCCTTTATTGAGCAGTGCATCGGTAATAGCTAACCAATCTAAGCCATCGCGCTGATATTGAAAGCTGGCAATACCCATGGCATTAGCCAGTTCAATATCTGTGTGGCGATCGCCAATAACAGCAGAGGTCGTAAAGTCCACTTTACCTTGGGTTAAGTAATCTTTGACTAAGCCAAGCTTGGGTTTACGACAACTGCAATTGTCAGCATCAAAATGAGGACAGATAACCACATCATCAAATATCACCCCTTGGCTCGAAAAAATGTCCATCATCATGTTATGTGGTGCATCAAAATCAGCTTGTGGAAATGAGTCTGTGCCTAAACCATCTTGATTAGACACCATGACTAAGCGATAGCCCGCTTTTTGTAGCTTAAGCAGAGAAGGGATAACCTGTGGCTCAAACACCAATTTGTCTAAACGATCGAGCTGTTTATCTACTGCTGGTTCTTCAACTAAAGTACCGTCTCGGTCGATAAAGAGTATTTTCTGTTTCATCTTACTTCCTTCAATTTTTATCATTCTGTTTCGCAGGACGTTAACGTCTTAATTTAATGCGTTATGAGTAGCTATTTATCCAGCGATTATATTTTTAATAGGGGTTGAGCGTTTTTTGTATTTAGTTTAAGAGTGAGTTTTTAGCGTTCTGAACATAGTGATTAATCTATCGGTATCGGCTGGTGAGCTAAAACTAAAACGAATACGCGAAGCAAGTCTGTTGTCTTTGTAGGCTCTTGCGACAATGCCCGCTTGTTTTAGTGCGACGGCGACCCGTTCTACATCCTCAAATTCCGCTAAGATGAAATTGCCATTGGCAGGTAATACCTTGGCGCCAAACTCAGTTAAGGTTGCGGATAATCTATTACCTTGCACTTTTAGTGCTTCAACCTGTTGTTGCATCAAGGAGATACCATTTGCGGATAAGGCTTTTTCTGCCACTTGTTGAACAGGTAAAGGCACCGGATAGGGCGCGATGACTCGCATGATTAAATCAATGATGTCGGTATTTGCCATTAAGAACCCACAACGTGCGCCAGCCAGTGCAAAGGCTTTTGATAATGTTCTTAACACCACTAAATTAGGGTACTTAGGGAGCAGGTCTGCAACAGAATATTGGGCTGAAAATTCAATGTAGGCTTCGTCAATCACCACAATGGCATTAGGCATAGCAGCAATAGCGGCTTCAATGGTGTCTTTATCCATGATGGTGCCAGTGGGGTTATTCGGATTACAAATAAACACCAGTTTGGCATTCTCGACTTGCTGGGCAAAAGCATCAGGTAACTGATAATCTTTGGTCAGCGATAAGTTGGTGATGCCAATATTGAATGTTTTAGCACTGATGGCATACATGCCATAAGTGGGGCCAAAGCACGCAATACTATCAACCGCAGGAACACAAAATGCTCTTATTAATAATTCGATAGCTTCATCAGCCCCGCGGCAAGTGACAATTTTATCTGCGCTCACTTTTGAGTATTCAGCATAAGCATTAATCAAACTTGCTGGCTGGCATTCAGGGTAACGGTTGAGCTTATCAAGTTCATTATTGTTAAATGGCGACTCGTTAGCGTTTATCCATACATCACCTTGACCGCCAATACGCCTTGCACTTTCGTAAGGCGTTAACTCAAGCAGTTCTGGTCGTGCAAGTCTGGCTGCTATTGGCGTATTCATCGAATCAGTCATCATCCTAATCTCACTTCACTTTTATTTCACAGGCTGTTTAAACGTATGGCAACGGCTTGCTTATGGGCATCGAGTAATTCATTTTCAGCCAATACCATCACTGTCTCACCCAAGCTTTGTAATCCTTGGGCGCTCAGTTCTTGTACGGTAAAGCGGCGGCTAAAATCTGCAAGGGATAAGCTTGATACAGAGCGGCTATAACCGTATGTCGGCAGTACATGGTTAGTGCCGCTAGCATAATCACCAACAGATTCAGGGGTATAAGCACCCAGAAACACGCTACCTGCGCCGCGAACTTGTTTTAGAACTGCACGTGGGTTGTTGGTTTGAATGATTAAATGCTCCGGCCCATATAAATTAGACACTAAAGCCGCTTGCTCAATATCATTCACAATAATACTGCGACTACAGCTCAGTGCTTGAGCTGCTATATCACTGCGCGATAAGGTCTTTAATTGAGACTCAAGCGCCATATTAACTTTTTCAGCTAACGCCATAGACTCAGTAACTAACATAACTTGTGAATCAGGGCCGTGTTCAGCTTGTGATAATAAATCTGCCGCAACAAACGCAGGCTCAGCGTCTTTGTCGGCAATCACTAATACCTCTGATGGACCTGCTGGCATATCAATAGATACACTGCAGCGACCATCTTGGGATACTAAACGTTTTGCTTCAGTCACAAAGCGATTACCAGGGCCGAAGATTTTGTCTACTTGAGGAATACTTTCAGTGCCAAAGGCGAGGGCGGCAATTGCTTGTGCGCCGCCAACTTGATAAATCTCAGTGATGCCGCATACTTTTGCTGCGTAAACAATGGCATCATTAATTGGTGGCGGGCTAACTAAAACCCGTTGTTGGCATCCAGCAATTTTTGCCGGCAGCGCTAGCATCATTACAGTGGAAATCAACGGCGCACTGCCGCCTGGAATATACAAACCCACATTTTCAATAGCTTCAGAGCGAAGCTCGCAGCGGATCCCTGGCTGAGTTTCAACATCAATAGGGCTAAAGGTTTGTGCCTGATGAAAGCGTTCAATATTTTCTGAGGCCACGGCAATGGCTTGCTTCACCTCATCAGATACGCGGGCGCAGGCGGCATTAACTTGCTGCTCAGTTAACCCTAAGGTGTCGACTTCAACGCCATCAAACTTTTGATTAAAGAGCGTTAACGCTTGATCGCCGTCTTTAACCACAGCATTAATTATGTCGCGCACGGTTTGCTCAACACTATCATCACCAATTAATGGCGAGCGAGCTAAGGCTTGTTGCTGCGCCTTAGCATCAAGCTTGGTCCATTGAAGAATTTGCATTTGCTGCTTCACATTTGCCATAAAGGCTACCCCGCCATTTTTTCAATTGGCATAACTAGAATTGAACTTGCCCCTAAGGCGGTTAATTCTTCCATCGTGTCCCAGAATAAATCTTCAGTGCTGACAGCGTGAACAGCAACTCGATTGCTATCATCGTTTAATGGCAGCACAGTTGGGTTTTCAGCGCCCGGTAATAAAGCCACAATTTGATCTAATGTTTCAGTTGGCGCGTGTAGCAGGATATATTTACTTTCGCGAGCGCGAACCACACCATTCATGCGTGATAATATTTTATCGATAAGTGCTTGTTTAGCAGGCACTTGCTCTTGTGCTGATTGGATAATACAAGCCATTGAACGGTAGATAACGTCAGTTTCGTATAAGCCGTTGGCTTCAAGGGTGGCACCAGTTGAAACCAAGTCACAGATCCCGTCAGAAAGGCCTGCACGTGGTGCGACTTCAACTGAACCTTTAAGCATACAGTCACTGTAATTAATGCCTTTTTCTTGCATATAACGACGTAGCAGGTTGGGATAAGAAGTGGCAATACGTAAACCTTCTAAAGAAGTGGCATCTTGGTAGCTAAATTCATTAGGCACCGCCAGTGATAAACGACAAGCACCAAAATCAAGTTCGCGTAATTTAACGCAATCTGATGGTTTACCCAGTGATTGACGCTCTATTTGTTCTTCTTCTAGAACATTCTCGCCAATAATCCCTAAATCAACCACACCATCCATAACTAGACCCGGAATATCATCATCACGTACCCGCAATAAATCGATTGGCATGTTGTCAGCGTGCACAATCAAGCGCTGCTCATTAACATTGAATTTAACGCCACAGCTTTTTAATAGCTTTTGAGACTCTTTTGAAAGTCGGCCAGATTTTTGGATTGCGATACGTAGTCTGTTATTTTCGCTCATAATGAAGCCTCTAATAAAATTGATATAAAAAACAAATATTTAAAACCTAAAACTAAAAAACCCCTGAAATTTCTTTCAGGGGTTTGGGTATTTTGTCCACCGCCTGAAGGAAATAGTCCTTCGGCAGTTAGCATCCGAAGGCTACCGCATATGGTGATGATGATGATTTGTATTGATTCGGATGAACATAATAAATTCTCTTTAAATTAACGTATGTAATTTTTTTACAACCTATTTTGCGACAGACTGTAATTTGTGTACAAACACGTTAACCGCTTTTAAGTTTGTTTGCAATACAGAATAAACACATATTTTGTATTTTTTTGAAATAAAAAATATATCTTATATCAGGCTGATGATTACATGGTTTTTAGGCGTTTATTTGTCCAGTTTGTATATACAAGTTAATGATAAACATTAGTTTATGTAAAGTTAAGGATTTTATCGATATTTAAAAAGGGCTGTAAAATAGTGAGCCTAGATTACTGTTCGAATAGCAACTTTAAATTGATAAATTGATAGGCAAAGATTGTTACCCAAGCGATTAAAATAGATAATAAGCCACATATAAGTTGCTTACTATCAATGCTGAAAGAGTCAAATGTGACCACTCGATTACAAAAAGAAGTACAACTGGCTTTTTCGCCAACTGGCGCATTAGCGAGAGGGATCCATTCCTATCGCCCAAGACAAAGCCAATACGATATGGCGCTGGCGGTGAGCGATGCTATAGATCAAAAGCATAATGTGATCCTTGAGGCTGGTACTGGGGTGGGTAAAACATACGGCTATCTGATCCCGGCGTTATTAAGTGGCAAACAAATTATCATCAGCACTGGCAGTAAAAACCTTCAAGAGCAGTTATTTTTTAAAGACTTACCTTTATTACTGAAGATGTTTTCAGTAGCGCCCAAAACCGCCTTATTAAAAGGCCGTAGTAATTACTTATGCCAATTAAAATTGGACAAAAACTTACAACATATTAGCCAGATGCCACCGAAAGTGGTTGATGAACTCATTAAAATTAATCAATGGGCCAGTGTGACCAAAGATGGTGATATTGGTAACTTGACCGCTGTGGCTGAAAACTCAGCCACCATTGCCACAGTAACCAGCACCAAAGAAACTTGTACCGGTAAACGTTGCAGTTTTTATGATGATTGTTTCAATCGTAAAGCCAAAATAAAAGCACAAGATGCCAAAGTTGTGGTGGTGAATCATCACTTGTTTTTTGCCGATCGTTTATTAAAAGACACTGGCTTTGCCGAGTTATTGCCCGATGCTGATGTGGTCGTTTTTGATGAGGCACATTTGGTGCCTGATGTTTGTATTAATTATTTCGGCCAACAAATTCCAACCAGAGAGCTAGACAGATTACTTCATCGTATCATTGAGGTCTATCGCAACGAGCTGCGCGATACCATTCAGCTTGAGCAATTAAGTCAACGTTGTTTAATCAAATTGGCTTCGTGGCAAAATGATTTGATTGATGCTGATGTTTCTGACTGGCGACAGGTTATTTCCAATAAATCACTTGCGAGTTCATCTTGGGAATTGTTGAAAGAATTCAATTTATTAACACAGGTTATTACCGAACACGTCGGACGAAGTGAATCTTTAGATGACATTGTAGTGAAGTTATCGACACTGGTGGCTAATCTTTATAGTTACTTTGAATGCAATGACAGTAATGCAGCTTATAGTGTTGAGCCCAGCGGGCAGCATACTATGCTACGGATCTCGCCGATTAATATTGCTAAACAATGTCAGCAATTATTTGATAAGCAAACCCAGTGGATCTTTACCTCGGCGACCTTGCAGGTTAATCGCCAGTTAACGCATTTTGCCGATGAAATGGGTTTATCGAAAGCCAAGCAAATGATTTTAGATAGCCCATTTGATTACCCCAATCAAGCCATGTTTTGCGTGCCGCGCCATTTAGCGAAATCAGGCCAGTCTGCAGCTAATGTTAATCAGCTGGTGGATGTTTGTATTCAAGCCATTAATGCGGCCCAAGGGCGAACGTTTATTTTATTTACCAGTCACCAGATGTTGCAGCAAGTGGCTATCGCATTACAAAGGCGAGTGCAATACCCCTTGTTAGTGCAAGGCTCGGCCAGTAAACAAAGTCTGTTAAACAAGTTCAGGCAACTCGGTAATGGGGTATTACTTGGCACCAGCAGTTTTTGGGAAGGTGTCGATGTAAGAGGGCGGCTACTTAGCTGTGTGATTATTGATAAGCTGCCGTTTGTTTCACCTGATGATACCTTGTACCGCGCCCGTGCAGCTAATGCTGAACGCAGTAATAAAGATCCCTTTGCCAGTATATCTTTGCCCCAAGCGGTGATCAGTTTAAAGCAGGGTGTAGGACGGTTAATTCGAGATGAGAAAGATCGCGGGGTGTTAATATTGTGCGACAATCGCATCGTAAACAAAGCTTATGGTGAAGCTTTTATTAACTCGTTACCGCCAATGCATCGCACCCGAGATTTAGATAAAGCGTTAAGCTTTTTAAAAAGCATCCCATAAGTTATTATACTGCAGTTGATGATTTAGCTGACTCAGTGCCGATACAATGCCTTGCAGGCTTTAGGTTATTTAGCTAAATCACCATACTCAGCATTAGTTAGCCCAGCATTTTTTCCATAGTTAATGGTAAGGTAAACACGTTTTTACATGACTCAACTTCATACAGATTTAACGATTCTCGCATTAGATACTTGCACTGAATCTTGTTCAGCGGCTTTGTTACATGACAACAAACAGTATAATCGCGTGTTTGATGCACCAAGAGAGCATAGCCAACGTATATTACCTATGGTTGATGAGGTGCTAACCGAAGCCGGCATTAAAATTTCAAATGTAAATTTAATAGCCTATGGTCGTGGACCTGGCAGCTTTACCGGTATTCGTATTTGTACCAGTATGACTCAAGGCCTCGCGCTTGGTCATGATATTCCCGTGATTGGAGTATCAACCTTGGCTGCAATGGCGCAAATGACCATCGAAACCGAACAAGCTGAACAGATATTTTGTGCCATTGATGCCCGTATGAGTGAAATTTATTGGGGACAATTTATTAATGTCGACGGCATTGCAACGCTAGTGGGGGCTGAGCATGTTTCTAGCCCTGATTCAGTTGACGTTATTTTAGATAAGCAAAAGCCAATGCATATTTGTGGCACTGGTTTTGTAGCCTATCCAGATTTATTAAATGATGTAGCGAAAAAACAGGCGACCCAGATAACATTACCCGACGCATCAGCTATGATTAAGTTAGCTATAAAAGCTCATGAGCAAGGACTTGCGACCTCAGTGGATGAACTTGCACCTGTGTATTTACGTGACAAAGTCACCTGGAAAAAATTACCTGGTCGTGAATAAATAACACCATGAGTTTACAGCAGTGATAGGGAGCTATTGTCAGCTATCACTGATGTAACAGATAAGGCCGATTGGGTTGCCATTGTCAAATGCGCCATAATGGCTTTTTATAATAGGAGTGATAACAATGAATGCTTTTTTACATACTTCAGTTCAGCCTTTATCCTCCTATAATCCCAGCAATATTAATGGCCATAAAAACGTTTCAGCTATCTCAACTAACGCTGTTGTTAAGCTTTCTGCATTACAAAATCAAACTCAACTAACTAATCAAACAGATACGCTTGATGCCGTTAAAGATGACAGCAAACAGTTACCGGCGCTAACTAGCGCAGAATTTGATTCCAAGCTTGATGCTAAATTGCAATACGACAATGACATGGCGTCAGCGACAAGAGATAAGCCACTCAAAGACCATTGTCAGACATTGGCCAGTGCTGGTGCGATACAAGAATATTTAATAAACCAACATTCTGCGCAACGAGAACATATTCAACAAATGGTAGGAATAGATTTATATGCATGATGCGCGACCTAACAAGTTATCCGCTATCCCTTCAAAAGGTCGCTTTTTTCTCGAACTATTATTTGCCTTTTTAATTACCAAACTGCCTTTCATTAGTATTCCATTCAAATGGTTTGAAAGTTATTTCCATGAAATATCTCATGGCATAGCAGCCATCTTATCTGGCGGCATAGTCACTAAAATCCAGTTGTTTCCCAATGGTGCAGGCCTTTGTTTTACTCAAGGCGGTTTTGCGCCATTGATTACTTTTTCTGGCTACCCCGGTGCTGCCTTGTGGGGCTATATGATTTTCTTGCTAGCCACTTGGCGTGCAGGGATCCGCTTTACCTTAGGCATTTTAGGAATAACCGTTATTGGTTCATTAATCCTGTGGGCACGGGATCTACTCACCATCGGCATATTAATTTCACTTGCGGTGGTATTCTTATTACCTCTTAAATTTGATCATAATGCTTTACTTAATAGCCTATTAAGGGTCATGGGATTGATGATTGTCTTAAATGCCATGGCGAGCCCTACGGTACTATTTCGAGTCGTAGGCCAAGGGGATGCAGCTAAACTGTCGCAACTGACTTGGATTCCTGCATGGATATGGGTGATTATGTGGCTGATATTCAGTTGTTTTATGTTATGGATGTGTTGGAAAAGAGTTGACGACAAAAAGCTGCCAATCGGCTAAAGTGATCGACTTAGCAACCTTTGCCGTACCAGTTGCTGATATTTTCGAGACAATTTCTTCAGGGAGAAGACAATGAAACGTACGTTATTATTATCTACCGCTATTGGGCTTAGCGTTTTAGGCTTGTCTGCTGTCACTAACACAGCAATAGCTCATAACCATGGCATGGCTGAAAATACACAGGCTGTTAAGGTTAACCCGCAACTGGCTGCAGCCGTCGCCAGTGATTTCAGAACCGAGAAAAGTAGCGCACGGGATAAATACCGTAACCCATCAGAAACTTTAACATTTTTAGGTATTCAACCTGATGATACCGTGATTGAATTATGGCCTGGCGGTGGCTGGTATGCGCAAATTTTAGCACCATACCTAGCTGATAAAGGCCATTATATTGGTGCGATTTTTGAGACCAACCCAAAAGAAGACACTAAAAGAACCCAGTATTACGCTAAAGCCGGTAAAAAGTTTGAAGCTTGGCTTGCTGAAAACAAAGCGGTATTAGGCAATGCTTCAACAGTTACATTCCAGCCGCCAGCATCATTAGCTTTAGGGGATGATAACAGTGTTGATTATGTACTGACTTTCAGAAACCTACATAATTGGGCTGGGCAAGCGCAATTAGAAAATGCCTTCACTGCATCTTATAAAGTGTTAAAAGAGGGTGGTGTGTTTGGTGTAGTAGAACACAGATCAAACCCTGGAATGTCATTTGAAAGCGGTTATATGGATCAAGCTGAAATGATTACTCTAGCTGAAAAAGTGGGCTTCACTTTAGCGGCAACCTCTGAAATCAATGCGAACCCTAATGACACCAAAGATTATGCTAAAGGGGTTTGGACTTTACCTCCACGTTTAGCGTTAGAAGATGTAGATAAAGAAAAATACATTGCTATTGGTGAAAGCGATCGCATGACGCTAAAATTCATCAAAAAAGCTAAGTAATCTTAAGTTAGACATTCAGATAAAAAGAGTCAATTACGTGCTTATGAATGAGTCAATTGAACAATCGCTGCCAGTTGAAGAAGTCGATTTTCAATTGGCTCATATTCGTTTAAGCGCCAAACGCTATGGCTGTAAAAATAAGCCTATTTTATTGGCTTTACATGGCTGGTTAGATAATGCTGATAGCTTTGAACCTTTAGCTAAAGCGTTACATACTCAGGGTATATTAAGCCAATTTCAACTACTCGCTATTGATTGGCCAGGTCACGGTAATTCACAACATAGACCTGGTAGTTATCCACTTCATTGGCTTGATTATATTTATGACTTGGATGAATTAATCAATCAAATAAGCCCTTCAACCCCCCTCAACATCATTGGACACTCTTTAGGTGGTATTATTGCTGCGGCTTATAATGCTTGCTTTGCACACAAAGTCGATAAGCTCATTTTGATTGAAGCATTAGCACCGTTATATGAAAAGCCAACCCATGCCCAAAAGCGGTTGATTAATAGCTTTCAACAGCATAATCGTTTTAATGGCGCTAAATCATCGATGGCAAACATAGCAATAGTTAAGCAAAGCTTTACCCTCGACAGGGCGGTTAATGCCCGTCATCAGTTAACTGGCCTTGATAAAGTATGGTGTGAGTTAATCATTAAACGTAATGTTGAAATTAAACATCAGCAATTATGTTGGAAAAGTGATCCCCGCCTTAAGCTAGACTCACCTTATCGTTTAACCTTTGAACAGGTTGACGCATTAATGAGCATGAGCGATACCCAGTGTTTATTAATATTAGGCGAGCAGGGCTTTAAGCAGTTAAAATTAGCTTTACCTCAAGCATTATCATGGTTTAGTCGCCTATCCCATATACAAATTGAAGGTGATCACCACCTACATATGGGTAGTGCAAAGCTTGTGTCCGATAAAATTAGAACTTTTATTCTAAGTTAGTATCTTGTTGTGGTGAAATCACTAGGATTTTTATTTCATTTATGTGATTATGGTCCGAATTTAAACGGCCGTATGATTTTATGGCTAAACAATAAAAATTAACGCAAACAACTTTGCTGCGACTAACAATAATAAAATTTTACGCTAGTTTTAAAGAGCAGTGATTTTTAGACCTTGCCAATATTGAAGGGCTCCTTCATAGCAATGGGCTAATTAAATAGGAGAAAATTGTGGACCATCCTTGGATTAATAATTTACCAGAAAATGTACCAGCAGAAATTGACTCTGAACAATTTACCTCTTTGGTAGACATGTTTGAAACAGCAGTGTCTAAATATGCTGATCAGCCTGCTTTTATCAACATGGGGGCGACATTAACCTATCGTAAGTTAGAAGAAAGAAGTCGTGCATTTGCTGCCTATTTACAAAACGAACTCAAGCTTGAAAAAGGCGATAGAGTCGCGTTAATGATGCCAAACCTGTTGCAATACCCTATTGCACTGTTTGGTATTTTACGTGCAGGGATGGTAGTGGTAAACGTCAATCCACTTTATACCCCAAGAGAACTTAAACATCAGTTAGTCGACTCTGGCGCTAAGGCTATTGTGGTGGTATCTAATTTTGCCCGCACCCTTGAAGAAGTCGTTGCAGAAACACCGGTAGAATCTGTGATTATCACCGGGCTTGGTGATCAGCTTAGTGCACCTAAACGCACCCTAGTTAACTTTATTGTTAAATATATCAAAAAGATGGTGCCTAAATATGATTTGCCACATGCATTATCTTTCAGACAGTCGCTTACCAAAGGTCGCCGTTTACAATATATCAAGCCTGAGATAACCACTGATGACTTATCATTTTTACAGTACACCGGTGGTACCACAGGTGTTTCTAAAGGCGCAATGCTAACTCACGGCAATGTGGTCAGTAATGTCTTGCAAGCTAATGGTGCCTATTCGCCAGCCTTAAAAAATGGCTCAGAGTTTGTGGTTACCGCTTTACCGCTTTATCACATATTTGCATTAACTGTTAATTGCCTATTGTTTTTACACAAGGGCAGTAAAAACTTACTTATTACTAACCCAAGAGATTTGCCAGCATTTATTGGTGAACTTAAGAAATATCCATTCACAGCCTTAACTGGGGTTAATACCTTATTTAATGCCTTAGTGAATAACGAAGATTTTAAAAATTTAGATTTTAGCCGCTTAAAGTTCTCAATTGGCGGTGGCATGGCGGTACAAAAAGCAGTGGCTGATAAATGGCAGGCCATTACCAAAACGCGCCTGTTAGAAGGTTATGGTTTAACCGAGGCATCACCACTAGTGACCTGTTGTCCTTATAACCTCGAAGGTTACAATGGCTCAATTGGTTTTCCTGCTCCTTCGACTTTCATTCAAGTCCGAGATGATGACGGTAAGGTATTAGCCCAAGGTGAAACAGGTGAGTTATTTGCTAAAGGCCCTCAGGTAATGAAAGGCTACTGGCAACGCCCAGAAGAAACTGCCAAAGTGATTGATAAAGATGGTTGGTTAGCCACGGGTGATATTGGTTACATGGATGAGCAAGGCTTCTTTTTTATTGTTGACCGTAAAAAAGACATGATTTTAGTTTCTGGCTTTAATGTTTTCCCTAACGAAGTGGAAGACGTGGTGGCATTGCACCCAAAAGTGGTTGAAGTTGCTGCTGTTGGTGTTCCAAATGATGCAAGCGGGGAATTAGTTAAGATTTTTGTCGTTGCAAAAGATAACACTGTGACTGAACGCGATCTCATTAAGCATTGTCGCCAACATTTAACAGGATATAAGGTACCAAAACTGGTAGAATTCAGAGATGAGTTACCCAAATCCAATGTAGGTAAGATTTTACGACGAGAACTTCGAGACGAAGTTAAATCAGCGTAAAGTAAAGCCGGCAATAGCCGGCTTTTTATTAGCTTTATATTGGTTAAAAAGATAAAATTGGAGCGTATTTTGTTATCGTTTGAATATATCAGCGACCCAGAAAGTTTAGCGAAATTAGTAGCACAGTATCAGCAAAGTGAATTACTTGTGCTTGATACCGAATTTGTTAGAACACGAACTTATTACGCAAAGTTAGGGCTTATTCAAGCCTATGATGGTAAGACGCTAGCGTTGATTGATCCCGTTGCCTTAGCTGATTTATCAGCATTTTGGCAGTTATTGTCAGATACGAAGATCACTAAACTTGTTCATTCATGCAGTGAAGACTTAGAAGTGTTCGCGCGCTATGGTCAATGTCAGCCAAGTCCCTTATTTGATAGTCAAATTGCAGCGACCTTTACAGGCCTAGGGCATGGTTTAGGTTACGCGAAACTGGTTAATACCTTTTTAGATATCGAAATAGATAAAGGTGAATCACGCACCGACTGGATGAAACGTCCACTGACTGATGCACAACTGCAATACGCTGCAAATGATGTGTTTTACCTTTACAAGCTTTACCCGCAATTGTTAGCGAAAATACAACAATCTAACCGTATGGATTGGCTACTTGAAGAAGGTGAGCGCATGACAGAAGGGCGTTTAACTCCGCCTGATGAAGAGCTTGCTTATTTAAAAGTGAAAAATGCGTTTCAACTATTTCCACAGCAGCTCGCTTACTTAAAAGTATTAGCTACTTGGCGCTTACAAAAAGCGTTGAAAAAAGACTCAGCCCTTGGGTTTATCATTAAAGATCATGCCTTAATTGCATTAGCTAAAAAACAACCTAAGACAGTGATTGAGCTTAATCAGCTAAATGATCTAACAGAGCATGAAAAACGCTTTCACGGTAAAGAACTGATTAAAGTGTTACAAACTGCTGACTTAAACAATCTGCCTGAAGCAGTAGATGTAATCGCTCTGAAAAATGGTTACAAAGCCTCATTTAAAGAAGTGAAAAATATTCTTATTCAGGTGGCTGAGCAACATGACGTTGCTATTGAGTTTATCGGTTCTAAACGTTTAATTCATGAGTTTTTAATGTGGTTGTACAATAAGCAACCTGCAGAAAAACCATTGTTATTAAAAGGCTGGCGCGCCAAGCTAGTAAAAGATGCCCTAGTTGCAATCAAGTTTAGCTAAATAGACACATCAAGTGTAAAAATTGTTGCTACAAAAAAGCCAAGAGTAAACTCTTGGCTTTTCTTTACGCTCTGTGACTAGAGAGTATTTTTTACAAGCTCAGGCACAAACTCAGGCTTACTTACCTTCAGGTAAGGTCACATTTAGTTCTAATACAGATAGGTTTTCATCATTTTGTTCTAATTGAACCGATACCTGATCTTCAGAGATATGTACATATTTTCTAATGACTTCAAGGATCTCTTGTTTCATTTTCGGAAAATAATCTGGCGCGTCACGTTCACCACGTTGGTGCGCAACAATAATTTGTAAACGCTCTTTAGCTGTGACCGCTGTGTTGGTTTTTTTGTTACTTTTAAAGTAGTCGAGTATAGACATAGTTAGCTACCAAATATCCTTTTTAGGAATCCTTTTTTCTCTTCTGTCAGAAATCTAAATGGTACTTCTTCACCAAGTAAACGTTGTACAGTATCAGCATAAGCAAGACCTGCATCACTTTCGTCATCGATAATTACTGGCACACCAGAGTTTGAAGCTTTTAGCACTGCTTGTGACTCAGGAATGACCCCAAGTAATTTAATTGCCAAAATCTCATTCACATCTTCAACACTGAGCATTTCACCTGTTTTAACTCTAGCAGGAGAATAACGTGTTAGTAATAGAAACTCTTGAATAGGTTCTAAATTTTGTTCAGCTCGACGTGAACGGCTTTGCAACATTCCCAAAATACGGTCAGAATCTCGTACTGAACTGACTTCTGGGTTGGTGGTAACAATAGCAATATCAGCAAAATACAATGCCATCATTGCGCCTTGCTCGATTCCTGCCGGTGAGTCACAAACAATATAATCGAAATCTTTGCTTAGCTCTTCTAATACACCGCCAACGCCTTCTTTAGTCAGGGCATCTTTATCACGTGTTTGTGACGCGGGTAAAATAAACAGTTTGTCACAACGCTTATCTTTGATTAATGCTTGATTAAGATTGGCTTCACCATTGATAACATTGACAAAGTCGTAAACGACTCGTCGCTCACAACCCATAATTAAATCGAGGTTTCGTAAACCGATATCAAAATCAATGACGACTGTTTTCTTTCCTTTCAAGGCTAAGCCAGTCGCTATTGCTGCGCTTGAGGTTGTTTTACCAACACCGCCTTTTCCTGATGTGACAACAATAATCTGTGCCATGTTGTTATATATCCTTTTAAGTTGCCACTTACTGTGGCAATGATTCAACCATGAGTGTTTCGCCATTTAAGCGAATGCAGCCGCGTTGGTCACTGCAGTTTTGTTGCAAATGCTCAGCTAACCAATACTGCCCAGCAATAGAAACGAGTTCGGGGTCTAATGCATTGGCAATAATAATACTATTAACATCGCCAGACGCCCCGGCCATTGCTTTGCCACGTAATGCACCGTATATATGAATGCTACCATCTGCAATGACTTCTGCGCCATTGCCAACCGCACCAAAAATGACTAAATCAGCATTTTTTGCGTAAATTTGTTGTCCTGAACGGATATTTTGCTTAACTATTTTGGTTTCTTTTAATGGCGCAGGCATACTTTTAGCTTGTTTGCCTGATTTAACCACTGCAAGGCCTAATAGTTTGGCTTGGCTACTAATGCTTTCATTTGCTGATGTTACACCCACTATAATGAGTTGGTTATCAGTAAGAAGTTGTTTTAATGCGGCTAAATTAATGTTTTCTTGCTCAATTGCACTTAAATTTAAGATTAACGGTGCACCAATAAAAAACTGTGGCGCTTGGGATAATTTACTTTCTAAGTCAGCTGCAATAGCGTTGAAATCATGGGTGTTGATATGGAGTACTGAAAGCGTGAAAGAGGTAGCTTTTAACTCGAGACTTTGTGTGGCCATCCAGGCTTTACTCTCCAAAAAATGTCAGTCTAAGAACTGAATTACAATTAATTTAATCATTGTCCATGTTATAGTGTGCGTTGTTTACTATCAAGCAAGAAACAGAGGAATTTAACCCCAAGATGATTTGTACTGTATATAAAAGTAGTCGAAAAGTTGATACCTATTTATTTGTCGAGAAGCGTGACAATTTCGATGCCGTTCCTGAGGCTTTAATGAAAATGTTTGGCGTCCCCAAACTGGTGATGATGGTGCCTTTATTAAAAAGAACTGAACTTGCCATGGCCGACATTGAAAAAGTAAAAGCTGAGCTTGCTGACAAAGGCTACTATTTACAAATACCGCCCCCTGTTGTTAATTTACTGGCAGAGCATCGTAGAAGTTTAGGTTTAAATGACTAGCGATATTTTTTAAAATAGTTATAGTTTGTTTATGATATAATTATATATTTTACTATTCCGGTGCCTGCTAAAACGTGTTAACGTTTAGTTAATAAAAATAAGAATAGCAATGCTGAGTTAATTTAGGACAATTTATGATTTGGAAGATCATTTCATCTGTAATAGTTTATTTATTGGCTGTGAATTTGGTTTTTGCGCAGCAAGATATTAGTTTTGATGATTATTTAGACTCACTTAAAGATAAAGCTATCGCTGCGGGTATTTCCTCAAACACGATCGATGAACATTTCTCAAAAATCAAAGTGTTTAAAAGAGCCACAGTAAAGGGCTCTGAAACCAGTTTGAATCTAGAAAGTTACATACCTAAAAATGTACCTGAAATAACCGTCGTTACCGCAAGAGCTATGCTCAAAGAGCAACAAGACGCTATCGTTGCTATTGGCGATCGTTATGGTGTTCAGCCACGTTTTTTAGTTGCGCTATGGGGATTAACCTCAGAGTTTGGTGAGCAACAAGGTAATTTTCCGATTTTATCTGTCACCGCATCCAATGCTTATTCTGGCAATCGTGAGCAATTTTACATTGATGAATTTATTGCTGCTTTACGCATCATTGAATCTAATGATGTTCAATACGAGCAATTAATCGGTTCATCAACTGGCGCTATGGGCCACCTACAATTAATGCCGTCACAGTACTTAGCTTTTTCGCAAGATGGTAATGGCGATGGCAATAAAGATATTTGGAATAATCAGTACGATGCCTTTGCAACTGCAGCATCAATGCTGCAGGCATCCGGTTGGCGTAATGATGAAACCTGGGGGCGTCAAGTTAGCTCAATTGAAGCATTAGCCGTGGAAGATACCGGTATAGACAATGCTAAAACGTTTAATGAATGGCAAGCGCTTGGTGTACGTCGCTATAACGGTAATGATTTGCCCAAGCGTGATGATATGCAAGTTGCTTTGTTAATGCCTGACGGTGAAAAAGGTCGCCAATATCTGGTGTATAATAATTTCAAACTGCTTCAAAAATGGTCTAACAGCGAACATTTTTTATTAACTGTGACTTACCTTTCTGAACGAATCAAAAATCCGCCAATCAATTAGTGGTACAATAGCGGCAATGTTATTTTATTACTATTGAACTATGTCTTTTTGGAATGAAAAAAAACTCGAAGAAATGAGTATCGTGCAGTGGGAATCACTGTGCGATGGTTGTGGAAAATGCTGCTTAAACAAATTAATCGATGATGAAACAGAAGAGTTGTATTACACCAATGCAGCTTGTCATTTGTTAGATGATGAATCTGGCGGTTGTCGACGTTATCCTGAACGCTTCAAATATGTTCCAGCCTGTACGGCCATTACTGCAGATAATGTAGCTGAATTAACATGGCTACCAGATTCTTGTGCTTATAAGCGTTTATACCAAGGCAAAACGCTTCCCATCTGGCATCCTTTACTGACAGGTTCTAAAGAGGCCATGCATGAAGCTGGCATATCGGTGAAGGGTAAAACCATTAATGAAACCAAAGTACGTGAGCTAGAAGACTATATCGTACTTTGGCCATTAAAAGACGTTGAATAGTCATTTTTTATTTAGCTGGTTTTACTGCAGGAATGATTATTACTGCCAGTACGACTAAATAAACGATAAAAGTGACAACCATCCATTGCGCCATGCTTACTGATAAGAATGTCCAAGGCGAGTCACTGCACATGCCAGTAGGGGAAAACACTGCTGGGAGCCATTTATCCAGTGGCATCCATGTTGGAAATTCAGGGAAAAATGAGCAGGTGGAGAAAGGCGATGGGTCGACCTGTAGTTTATTAAGTTCAAGTGATAACTTTAATCCCCAGGCAGCACTGACTCCCCAAGCTCCGATAGCTATTATTCTGGTTAACCAGAATTTTGGTGCTATCAGCCCCACCATAGCGGCAATAATTAATCCTAAAACCGCCACTCTGACATAAATGCACATGACACATGGGGCTAAATTCATCACGTATTGGAAAAATAGCGCAGCAGCCTCTAGGCCAATTGCTGACATAAGTAATATTAACCAAGCGCTACGTGAACGAGTGAAACTCTGTAAACGATTCAAATCAAACTCCTTTCGATCTTATATTTATTATTAGTATGAAAACTCAACGGGATATAAAAAAGCACCCTCATTAGAGGGTGCTTAATTGATAATGTTCAAATTATTAAACATTAATGCCCGCTTGCAGCGCCAATAACGTCTTTCGCAGTATGATGAATAATGATGTGACTATCATAAAAATACTGGGTCATATCGGTTAAGAAGCCAGATTCAATAGTAACAACACCGACAATTGACAGTACAATCGTATAAGGCAGTGCCATCCAAACCATACGGCCATAGGACAGTCTTACTAATGGTGCTAAAGCAGAGGTCAGTAAGAATAAGAATGCAGCTTGACCGTTAGGGGTCGCAACAGAAGGCAGGTTAGTACCTGTGTTAATCGCCACAGCTAATAAATCAAATTGGTCACGGGTGATTTGGCCACTGATTAATGCTGCTTTTACTTCATTAATATAGACAGTACCCACAAACACGTTATCGCTCACCATCGACAATAAGCCATTAGCAATATAGAACACCACTAACTGGGCGTTACCTTCAAAGCTTAGTGCCCATTGAATAACAGGGGCGAATAAATGTTGATCAATAATCACACCAACCACGGCAAAAAATACCGCAAGTAAGGCTGTGAAAGGTAAGGCCTCTTCAAATGCTTTACCAATCGCATGTTCATCTGTCACGCCATTAAATGCCGTGGTTAAGATGATAACGGATAAACCAATCAAACCAACAGAGGCTAAATGGAAGGCTAAACCTACGACCAACCAAATACCTACAAGAGCCTGAACAACCAGTTTCATCTTATCGGCAGTGGTTCTGTTTGCATCTTCATAGGCAGCATAATCGCTTAAAATTTTATGAACCGCATCTGGCAGTTGTGCGCCATAGCCAAACCATTTAAATTTTTCAACAATGAAGCAAGTGGCTACACCCGCGATTAATACTGGCATGGTAACAGGTGACATACGAATAAAGAATTCACCAAATTGCCAATGAGCTTGGGCTGCAATGATTAAGTTTTGTGGTTCACCGACCATAGTACAAACACCGCCAAGAGCAGTACCTACACCAGAGTGCATTAGTAAGTTTCTTAAGAAACCACGAAAAGCCTCTAACTCTTCATCGCATAACTGTTCACGATCTTCTTTAGTGTGGTCATGATCTGAACTAAAGTCTTTACCTGATGCCACCTTGTGATAAATCGAGTAGAAACCAACGGCTACAGCGATGATAACCGCGATAACTGTTAGGGCATCTAAAAAGGCCGACAGAAAAGCAGAAGCGGTACAAAACATCAATGAAACAACAATTTTTGAACGTACTTTAGTGATCATTTTAGTGAATACAAAAAGTAGCAATTGCTTCATGAAGTAAATACCAGCAACCATGAAGATTAATAATAATAATACTTCTAGGTTAGCTTCTATTTCATGTAGAACTTGTGTGGGGGAGGTCATGCCTATAATTACAGCTTGTATGGCGAGTAAGCCGCCAGGCTGTAATGGATAGCATTTTAGTGCCATTGCAAGGGTAAAAATAAATTCTACTACCAGTACCCAACCTGCGATGAATGGGCTGACATAGAAAAATAATAATGGATTTATAACGAGGAACAACAATATTGCATATTTATACCATCTTGGTGAATTACCCAAGAAGTTATGAAAAAATGCATTACCAGCAGTTGACGGCATAATAGCCTCTCCAGTTGTGATTTTGTGATAGTGAAATTTACTGGAAGGAATTTCGTGACAAATAGAGCGACGTATTTACAGCTGACTTTGAATAAGACGAATTACATTGTTTCTAAACTATCTTGCTCAGTAAACAATTTTTCGTCATAGCCTTTTTTATCAGTCATTTAAACGCATTATATTTGTTAGTTTCAAAATTCGTTAGCTGTATCGCTAACTTACATCCTTTTGTTTGACGCGGTATTTTAGCGCAAACTTCATTGATTGTAATCCAAGAAAATCTATCATTCGACAAATAGCCAACGAATATAACTGCTACGTCACAAACTTATCTGTGATTGGTGAAAAAGTAACCGGTAACAAGGTTAGATCTAGGCTTTAACTGCTATGTATGGTGTGTATTTATATTTCCTCTGGTATGATCTGTCTATTGGTTAACCACGGGATGTTAAAGTTGACAATTATCAATGCAAAGGGTCCTGCAAGTTTTGCAGAAAAATGGATTGTGCGTTCCATCTGGGAAAATAAGTTTCCACCGGGGTCGATATTACCCGCAGAGCGTGAACTATCAGAATTAATTGGCGTAACAAGAACAACATTAAGAGAAGTGTTACAACGATTAGCGCGTGATGGTTGGCTCAAAATTCAACATGGCAAACCAACCCAAGTGAATAATTTTTGGGAAACCTCTGGCTTAAATATTTTAGAAACTATTGCTGATTTAAACCCTGAGGGATTCCCGTTATTGGTTGATCAGCTGCTTTCAGCGCGAGCCAATGTGAGTATTATTTATTTTCGCGGCGCCATTAGAAATAACCCAGAAAAAGCTCAAGCGGTATTAGCAAAAATTCATCAGTTAGAAGACACTGCTGAAGCTTATGCTGATTATGATTATGAATTACATCATGCGTTAGCGTTTTCTTCAGGAAACCCGCTCTATGTTCTTATTCTTAATGGTTTCAAGGGATTGTATAGCAGAGTAGGTCGCTATTATTTCTCGAGTGAAGAGGCGCGAGCGATCTCACTAGATTTTTACAAAAAGCTTGAAGTTTTAGCCATTGAGCACAAATACAATGACGTTAATGGGTTGATGAAATCAAATGGCATTAACAGCGGCGTTATGTGGCAAAAGTTGCGTGATGATATGCCTGCAGAGATTGCTATCAGTAATAAATAATAGCTAATTAATACAGTAAAAAACCAACCGCGAGGTTGGTTTTTTTATGGCTTAAGTTTAATGGAACTCAATAGCAGTGATTACATGGTAGTCATCTTAGTTTCTGCTTTAGCTGGGGGGCATTGCGACAACTTAGTTACATTACCAGACTCTTCAAGTTGCTCAATGCTGACATCAAAGCCCCATAAACGGTGTAAATGCTTTAGCACTTCTTCGTGGCTGTGGCTCAGTGGAATACGTTTATTGGGGATGTAGCGTAATGTTAATGATCGATCACCATTAACTTTTACTTGTTGCACTTGGATATTTGGCTCTAGATTTGACAAGTTATATTGCTGTGATAATTTTTCTCTGATTAAGTGGTAACCACTATCATCATGAATAGCTGAAATAGATAAACGGTTACAACTATCATCATCTAACACACTAAAGAGCTTAAAATCTCGCATAACTTTTGGCGACAGGTATTGGCTTATAAAGCTTTCGTCTTTAAAGTTTTCCATTGCAAATGTAACCGTCGTTAACCAGTCGCTTCCGGCTATCTCAGGAAACCAACGTTTGTCTTCTTCAGTAGGGTGCTCACATATACGCCTGATATCAACAAACATGTTAAAGCCCAAAGCATAGGGGTTTATGCCACTATAATGTGGGCTATTGTAAGCTGGCTGAGCGACCACAGCAGTATGACTTTGTAGAAACTCCAACATAAATCTATCTGTCACAGTGCCTTGATCAAACATATGATTCAAAATGGTGTAATGCCAAAAGGTGGCCCAACCTTCGTTCATTACTTGGGTTTGTTTTTGCGGATAAAAATATTGCGCCATTTTCCGCACAATTCGAACGATTTCACGTTGCCAAGGTTCAAGTAATGGGGCGTTCTTTTCGATAAAATATAAGATATTTTCCTGTGGTTCTTCAGGAAATTTAATTTCATTTTCCGGTTTTATGTTATCAGGGTTAACTGGTACGGTTCGCCACAGGTCGTTAACCTGACTCTGTAAGTAACTCTCACGGTCTTTTTGGCGCATTTTTTCTTCTTTAAACGATATTTCAGCAGGGCGTTTATAACGGTCAACACCATAATTCATTAATGCGTGACAAGAGTCGAGGGTTAGCTCAACTTGCTCAACACCGTAAGTTAATTCGCATTCTCGGATGTAGTTTTTAGCAAACACCAAGTAATCAATAATCGAGCTAGCATCGGTCCATGTTTTAAATAAGTAATTATTTTTAAAGAAACTATTATGGCCAAAACAGGCGTGAGCCATCACAAGGGCTTGCATGGTAATGGTATTTTCTTCCATTAGATAAGCAATACACGGATCGGAATTAATCACAATTTCGTAGGCTAATCCCATTTGACCGCGACGGTAACCTTGCTCCGTTTCAATAAAACGTTTGCCAAATGACCAATGGGTGTAACCAATAGGCATACCGATACCTGCATAGGCATCCATCATTTGTTCTGCGGTGATCACTTCAATTTGATTGGGATAACTTTCTAATTTGTAAAAAGCCGCTACTTTTTCAATTTCTGCCATGTAGGTTTCGAGTAGGTCAAAGGTCCAATCAGGGCCATCATCTAAAGGCTGTTTACCATGGGCTTTAGGCTGTGATTTTTCGGCAATATTGGCTGATTGTGCCGTGTTTTGTAGCTCTTCAATGCCAGCACTTTTGTCGTCAGTAGTCGGTTTTGTCATTGTGACTCCTTAGCTAGGCTGCTTTTTGAATAATTCACGGAACACTGGATAAATATCGTCTACTTCTTTGATGTGTTGTACGGCGATATTGCCAAATTGTGCTTGTAAGGTTTCATATTCACGCCAAAGCGTTTGATGCGCTCTACGGGTTATTTCGATGTAACTAAAATAGCGAGATACCGGTAATATTTTCTCAGCAAGGAGTTGCCTACAAGCTGGTGAGTCATCAGCCCAATTATCGCCATCAGAGGCTTGTGCGGCATAAATATTCCACTCATCAGCAGGGTAACGTTTTTGCTGAATTTCATGCATTAAATTTAAGGCACTAGAAACAATGGTACCGCCTGTTTCTTGTGAGTAGAAAAATTCATGTTCGTCTACTTCTTTTGCTTGGGTGTGATGCCGGATGTAGACCACTTCAAGATTTTTATAGGTCTGGGTTAAAAATAAATACAGTAAAATATAAAATCGTTTTGCCATATCTTTGGTGGCTTGATCCATTGAACCTGAAACATCCATTAGGCAAAACATGACTGCTTGGCTAGATGGTTTTTCACGTTTGGAAAAATTATTAAAACGTAAATCGAAACTGTCTATAAAAGGCACGCTATCGATACGCTTTTTAAGATCTTCAATTTGCTGTTTTAAATCCATGATCAACTCAGCTTGGGTGCCGGGGGTATTTTCAAGCTCGTGAAGCTGCTTAATAAGCTCGGCGAGTAATTTCTTTTTACCTGCAGTCATGGCAATGCGTCTAGCCAATGAAGATCGCAGTGAGCGGACAATATTGATATTGGCTGGTACGCCGACATTAGTGTAACCAGCGCGGTATGTTTCAAACTCAACCATTTGCTTGGCGTTAGTTTGCTGTAAATCCGGTAACGCCAAATCTTCAAATAACAGCTCTAAATATTCATCATTTGAGATTTCAAACAAGAATTCATCTTTACCTTCGCCGCTATTAGAGGCTTCACCTTCGCCACTACCTTGTCCGGCTGCGCCGCCTTTGGGGCGCTCAATTTGATCACCTTTATTAAACTGATCGTTACCTGGGTGGACACGCTCTCTCACACCGCCTTGTCCTTGATGAAATGTCGGTTCGCTGATGTCACGTGTTGGGATACTGATTTTCTCGCCTTTATCGATATCTGTAACACTTCTTCTGGTTACGGCTTCACTGACTGATTTTTTGATTTGCTTTTTGTAGCGTTCAATAAAACGTTGCCTGTTGACGGTACTTTTACCTTTTGCATTGAGGCGTCTATCAATAAAATTTGCCATACACAACTCCTAATGGACTTTGCCCTTAACGGTTTTTAGCGCATAAAGGTAAGGGCAAAGTTAGCAATACTTATGACGATTTACGTACCCTCAAGTACCACTCTGAAAGTAATCTGACTTGTTTTTGGGTATAGCCTTTTTCCATCATGCGATTGATAAAGTCATCGTGTTTACGTTGATCATCAGCTGAGGTTTTCGCGTTAAAAGAAATAACCGGTAATAAATCTTCGGTATTGGAGAACATTTTTTTCTCAATCACCACTCTGAGCTTTTCGTAACTGGTCCACAGTGGATTATTACCGTCATTATTGGCTCTAGCACGTAATACAAAGTTGACGATCTCATTACGAAAATCCTTAGGGTTACTGATACCAGCTGGTTTTTCGATTTTTTCTAATTCAGCATTTAGCGCTGAGCGGTCAAATAATTGGCCAGTTTCTGGATCTCTAAACTCCTGATCTTGAATCCAAAAGTCTGCATAAGTGACGTATCTATCAAAGATGTTCTGACCATATTCTGAATAAGACTCTAAGTATGCGGTTTGGATTTCTTTACCGATAAATTCAACATACTTAGGAATGAGATAACCTTTTAAAAACTCGAGGTACTTTTCACTTAACTCTGCAGGGAATTGTTCCTGTTCGATTTGCTTTTCAAGTACATAAAATAGATGTACTGGGTTTGCAGCAATTTCAGTATCGTCAAAGTTAAACACTCTAGATAATATCTTGAATGCAAAACGAGTTGATAACCCCTGCATTCCTTCATCGACACCGGCATAATCACGATACTCTTGGTAAGACTTGGCTTTAGGGTCAGTATCTTTTAACGTTTCACCATTGTAGACGCGCATTTTTGAGTAAATAGAGGAGTTCTCAGGTACTTTTAAGCGTGACAGAATACTGAACTGAGCTAAAGTTTCTAGGGTGCCAGGGGCACAAGGCGCTTTGGATAGTTCTGAGTTTGACAGTAATTTTTGATAAATTTCCATCTCTTCAGAGACCCGTAAACAGTAGGGCACTTTTACGATGTAAACTCGGTCTAAAAATGCCTCATTGTTTTTATTATTTCTAAAAGTGGTCCACTCAGACTCATTGGAGTGAGCTAAAATCATACCGTTATATGGCAAGGCAGATAAGCCCTCTGTACCGTTGTAATTACCTTCTTGTGTGGCTGTAAGCAGTGGATGCAACACCTTAATTGGAGCCTTAAACATTTCCACAAACTCCATCACCCCTTGGTTCGCACGGCATAATGCGCCCGAGTAGGCATAAGCGTCAGCGTCATCTTGTGAAAAATGCTCTAACTGACGAATATCAACTTTACCCACCAATGCTGAAATATCTTGGTTATTCTCATCACCGGGTTCGGTTTTAGCGATAGCGGTTTGATCTAAGATCGAAGGGTAAACCTTAACTACTTTAAATTTAGTAATGTCCCCACCAAATTCATGTAAACGTTTTACTGCCCATGGTGACATGATGGTTTTAATATAACGTGGTGGAATCGCATACTCGTTAGTTAGCAGCTCAGCATCTTCATCGGGATCAAATAAGCATAAAGGGTGATCGTTAACGGGGCTGCGAACGCCATTGGCACTTAAGATGTAAATAGGCACCTTTTGCATTAAGGCTTTGAGTTTTTCTGCTAATGATGATTTACCACCACCTACTGGTCCTAACAGATAGAGGATTTGTTTTGATTCCTCTAGACCTTGGGCAGAATGTTTAAGGTAAGAGACAATTTGTTCAATGGACTCTTCCATGCCATAAAAATCAGTAAAGCTTGGATAGTAAGAAATTAATCTATTTGAAAAAATTCTACTGAGTTTAGGATCTTTTGAAGTATCGATGGTTTTAGATTCACCGATGGCCATTAACATCCGTTCGGCCGCCGACACATAAGCACTTCTGTCTTCCTTACAGATTTCAAGAAACTGCTGCAGTGAGTATTCTTCGTCTAGTTTTTGCTCATAACGTTGTTGGTAATGTTCGAATATGCCCATAAGAAACCCCTTTAAACTAAGGTGAAAGTACTTGAGTGACAGCGCATTTATGGTGTTAAGCCGATTTTAATTTAAACAAAATAGTAGTGCTTTTTAATGGCCGTTAGATAAAGTCTAGGTCAGGGATTTGAGATTAGCGAATAGGGAATTGTAAAAAATTCTAATAAAAACAAAGATAAAACGTTGCAAATGCAACTGTTGCAAATGTAGTTAGTCGGTTTGAGCAGTAACGATAAAACAGAAACACTAAACATGAACCAATAAAAAAGGAGCTAATTAGCTCCTTTTATTCATCTCATTGTAAACTTGTTAGCATTTAGCCAGCGAAGTTTGCGTTAACGAATTCCCAGTTAACTAATTCCCAGAAAGCAGCTAGGTAGTTAGGGCGAACGTTACGGTAATCGATGTAATAAGCGTGTTCCCAAACATCAACAGTCATCAATGGTGTTACTGACTCGTCAGTTAAAGGAGTCGCAGCATTGCTTGTGTTAACAATAGCCACAGAACCGTCAGCATTTTTAACTAACCAAGTCCAAGCACTACCAAAGTTGTTTACTGCAGAATCAGTAAATTTCGCTTTGAATTCTTCAAATGAGCCGAAAGCTGCATTAATTGCTTCAGCGATAGCACCCGTTGGAGCACCGCCAGCATTAGGCGCTAGACAGTTCCAGTAAAAAGTGTGGTTCCAAATCTGAGCTGCATTGTTGAATACGCCACCAGTTGAAGTTTTTACAACTTCTTCTAAGGTTTTGTTTTCAAATTCAGTACCTGCAACAAGACCATTAAGCTTAACAACATAAGTGTTGTGATGCTTACCGTAATGGAATTCGATAGTTTCTTCAGAAATATGTGGTACAAGTGCGTTCTTAGCATATGGTAATGCTGGTAATTCGAAAGCCATTAGTATCTCTCCATGGACTTAGGTTATCGTTTTATATACCTTTTGGTATGACATGCTCACCCTGACATTGTACTTAAAATTTTTGTGATGTGAATCATTGTTTGATGAAATATGTCGATACAGTCAATCGAAAAAATCATTTTCTAACAAAACCCTACAAACTGTGGGATTTTGTTATGATGAAAGCTGGCGTACAATAGCCTTAGATTATTAAGTAGCACTTAGGAATAAAAATGGAAACAGTAGACAAAATTAAGCAGCAAATTAGTGAAAACCCTATCATTGTTTATATGAAAGGCTCTCCAAAATTACCAAGCTGTGGTTTTTCATCTCAAGTCGCGCAAGTGATGATCAACTGTGGTGAGCAGTTTGCTTTCGTAGACATTTTACAGCATCCAGATATCCGTGCTGAATTACCAAAATTCGCTAATTGGCCGACATTCCCACAGTTGTGGATTGAAGGTGAGCTTATCGGTGGTTGCGATATCATCACTGAGATGTACCAAAAAGGTGAGTTACAGCCAATGATCACCGCAACAGCTGATAAGTTCCGCACTGAAGAAGACGCTGAATAAGTCATTTTTTGTTGCGCCTGTAAGCGTTAGCTTCGAATTTTTCAAAGCTTAAACGCAAAATAGATGAACTTTTAAAGTAAAAACCCTTAATTTGCTTAAATTAAGGGTTTTTTATTGCCTATAATTTGTTGCCTACAATAGTAATATGGAATTAAAACTTAATCGGCTTGAGGCTCTTTTGGCATAGGTAAGACTAAATTCATTACAATCGCCACTAAGCCACATAGGCTAATGCCTGTCAGGCTAAACTCACCAATACCAAAAGCCATTCCCCCAATACCGAACACTAAAGTCACCCCAACAATGCTGAGATTACGTGGCTCATTTAAATCTACCTGATTTCTAATTAAGGTATTTAAGCCAACTGCGGCGATGGAGCCAAACAATAAACACATAATGCCGCCCATAACGGGTAACGGAATTGTTTGCATCAATGCGCCTAATTTACCAATAAACGCTAACGTGATCGCCGTGATAGCAGTCCAAGTCATTATTCGCGGGTCAAAGTTTTTTGTCAGTGTTACTGCGCCAGTGACTTCACTGTAGGTAGTGTTTGGTGGTCCGCCTAGTGCTGAGGCCGCAATGGTGGCCACGCCATCACCCGTTAACGTACGGTGTAGCCCAGGCTTTTTAAAGTAATCCTTACCTGTCACATTTGAAATCGCTAATAAGTCGCCAATATGCTCAACGGCTGGCGCTATGGCTACGGGGATCATAAACAGTATCGCTTGCCAGTGAAATTCAGGGGCAACAAATTTGGGAACAGAAAGCCAACTTGCCTGCGCAACTGGACTAAAATCAACAATACCGAACGCCAAGCTAAAGCCGTAACCCACCAAAATACCGGCAAGGATCGGCATTAGCTTAAGCACACCTTTGGCAAAAACGGCAATTAACACAGTGGTCGCTAATGACATTAGCGCGATAAATAGTGCAATTTCTTGTTCTACAATAACGCTACTACCGTCACCTGTTTTACCCAGCGCCATGTTAACGGCCATAGGCGCAAGGCCCAAACCGATAATGATAATGACAGGCCCAACAACAACCGGAGGTAAAAGCTTATGAATAAAGCCACTCCCTTTGACCTTGACCATCAAACCTAACAGCACATAAACGAAACCTGCCACCATGAGTCCACCCATTGTGGCGGGAATGCCCCATGTTTGTACCCCATACATAATTGGCGCTATAAACGCGAATGATGAGGCTAAAAAAATAGGCACTTGGCGCTTAGTGATGATTTGAAATAACAATGTGCCAAATCCGGCAGTGAATAGGGCGACACTTGTATCAAGCCCACTTAACAATGGCATTAATACTAAGGCACCAAATGCAACAAACAGCATTTGTGCGCCCTGTAAGGGTATGAACAAGCGTTTCATATAAATCCTATGTTTATTATAAATGAGAGTTTCGAATTTAAGATAAGTGAAATTGCTAATAATGTCTGTATTTTAGATCATCTTTAACAGCCTTTTGCTGCAAATTACAGCACTGTAATGTAATTTTAGAAGTAAAATTAATATGCTACACTTCGAACACTTTTCTTAGATTGCGTTTACTTTGCCATGTTAAAACTTTTAATTCAGTTCATTGTTATTGGTTGTGTGTTTGCCCTAAACAGCTTTGCTGTTATTGCTGCTGAAATCGCTTTACTCGATGAAGCTGATGTTGTGGTAACTTCTCGAGCCACAAATGAACGACAAGTTGCCTTAAAACAAGCGCTATCCACTGTATTTATAAAGAATTCGGGCTTAACTTCAGTGCTTGAACACCCATTGATTAAAAGTCATATTAACAAGCCTGAATCCTTACTGACTCAATACGGCTACAGCCAAGTGGATGATGAGTTAGTGTTAAAGGCAAACTTTGATCATAAACGTATTATTTCGGCCCTTCGTGAAGCAGAATTACCAGTGTGGGGCCGCCAACGCCCATCAACTTTGTTATGGATGTCTATCGAAAATGCTGGCGATAGAGCTATTTTAGCGGATGCAGCTGAATCTGATATTAGAACGCAAATCGATTTAGATGCCAATAATAAAGGCATTCCAATCCTGTTACCTGTGATGGATTTAGACGATGTGATGCAAGTTAATGTCTCTGATGTACGAGGCATGTTTGCCGATGTGGTTGCCAATGCATCAAAACGCTACCAAGCGGACTATTTTGCCATGGCCGATATTGATCAAGTGGGCGGTTTTGTGCGCTTTAATGTAGCTTTATTTGATAAAGGCAATGCTAGCGGTGTTATGCAGCCTTTAATTAACCACCAAGCAGAAGTCGCGGATTACGAGCAAGCAACAGATGAAATCTTATCAAGGTTAGCGGGATATTTTGTTAGCCAATATGCCTTCGCTGACTCAGGAAACAGCGCCCAAACTAAGTTAACCTTAGTAGGGGTTCAAACTATGGCGCAATTAGTTGACATTGAAGCTTACTTAACCCAATTAAGTGCGATTAAGTCAGTGAGTTTAAGCCAGTTTAAAGCTGATACCGTTACTTACAACTTATCGTTATTTGGTGATGCCAGCGATTTAGAAAAATTACTGAGTATTAATAAAAGACTGACGCAAATTGATACTGTTAACACAGTGGTTCCACCCAATTTAAACGCTGGGCAAGAAAACAGTATCAATAATGTTGATCCTAATCTAGATTCTGAAACAACAGTGTCATTAATCTATCAATGGCATTAGATTGAGTGTGTTATACTAACTGTCGCTTGTATTAATTATTAGAGAATTTTTGAGTGACCCAAAACTCACCAAAACAATTATCGTTACCAGTTTATTTACCTGATGATGAAACATTTCAGAGTTATTACCCTGCAGTAGGTAACGATGAGTTAATCCAAAAGCTACAGGCTGCCGCTGAAGGCAGCCTTGCTTCTAGTTTGTATTTATATGGTCCGGTAAAGTCTGGCCGTACTCACTTAATGCACGCAGCTTGTGCGCACGCGAACGATTTAGAGCGCCGTACTTTATATATCCCACTTGGCATTCATGCCAGTATTTCTCCTGAGCTATTTGAAGGTATTGAGTCGTTACAACTAATTTGTATCGATGATATTGATGCCATTGCAGGACACCCAATATGGGAAGAGGCGCTGTTCCATTTATACAATCGTATTGAAGAGCAGCAAGATTGTCGCTTGATTGTAAGTGGCACCTCATCACCAACTGAAGCTGGTTTTGCATTACCTGATTTAATTTCACGGATGCAGTGGGGCTTGATATATCAATTACAACCCATGGCAGACGAAGAAAAGTTAGTGGCATTACAGCGGCGTGCAGCGATGCGTGGTTTGCAGCTTTCTGATGAGGTGGGGCGCTTTCTGTTAACTCGCATGGCTCGAGACTTACGTACCTTATTCGATGTGCTTGATAAGCTAGATAAAGCTTCTATGGTACATCAACGTAAATTGACGATTCCTTTCATTAAAGAAATGCTGCGATTGTAAGTGACAATTTTTTATAATTGAGTTTTACGCTTTTATGAAAGCTTACAATCTAAAATAAAAAACCACCGATTAAGGTGGTTTTTTATTGGTAGTCACAAAAAATTGGTTAATTTCTGATTTGGTTAACGAGAGGGTATAGGCATATCTCTGTGCTCACGACCCACTTGTATTGCAGGCCTATTATCTGATGTCACAGCGTTAGCGTCTGAACTGATGTTTGACATTGTGCTGGCTCTAGACATGTTTCTTGACAGGCTGGGTGATATATCGACATTATCAAACCAATCTTGGCCGGCAATCATGTTTATTGGCGCAGGTAAGCCATTTAATAACGATTCACCATCTACTTCAGGCATCATTTGATTAATAACAAATGCAGCTCGGGTTGAGAGTTCGTCTGCGCCAATGCGGCCTCGCTGCCCCCAATCTACGATTAAGTTATCGGTATCTGTGACTGCCACATCCCTTTGAATTTGATAACGATGACTCATAAAGGCTTCTTCAAACAACATTGCGGCGTCTTCACGAGTCGACGAGTAGTTATAAAAATCATTAGCATAATCGGTCAAAAAGAAGCTAGTGACATCACTAGGTACATAGGCTTTTTGAGTTGCGTCAGCGGTTTCACCTAAAAAGCTGACGGCGGCTAAACCATACATTTCAGCGCTGGTTAATGGCTCAATATTCTGCAATTGATCAGATACCAGTGAATTGCTATTTGCTCTACGATAGAAGTCATCAATTAAAGTCGGGCCTTGTAACTGGCTATGGGTCGAACGCGGGAAAAAGTCATTAGCGTGAGCTAATTCGTGATACATCAAACTGGCTAAGCGCGGTGTAAGATCTTCAATAGTGCGCGATTGACGGATTGCCCGATCATAACTAATAGATACATAGTCATTATTTTTCACATAACGCCACGGCATAATAAATTTTAAATCGTTACCAAAGTCACTACGATAATCAGGTGCTTCATTGATGGTGTCTCTTTCCGTCGGGCTTAACCATAAATACTCAGGGTCGAGGTAAATAGCGCCCGTAGCCCACCAGTAAAATGATGGTCTAATATCATAGCTAATGACAACTGCGCTTACTGATTGTAATAACTTGATAAAATCACTGTTAGGATCCGATTGAGTTAAAAATTGCTCAAAGTTTCGGCCCATCCAGTCATGGGAAACAACCACTCTATCCATGACATCTGCAATGGTTTCTGAGTCTAGTTGTTGGCCAATTAACGGTAAGTCATTTAGCTCACACGTTTGGTTTAATTGATTAGAGTAAACACACCGCTGCGCGTTAATTGCATAAGGTGATGCACTGTTATAGGCATAGGTTTTAGCGATGGGGCTATCAAAGTAGGGCGAGGTGATGGCGTTTTGTTTCGTCACTAATACAAACACTTCATCGGTTAAGGTTTCACCGGCAAAGTCTGCGGTCACTTTAAGGCCAACAAAGGTATCTTCTGCAATATTATCTGGTGCGGTAAATAGTGGCCTTTCTGCATTGGTTAAATCAAGGCTAATTTGTTGGTCTGAAAAATAACACCATTGTATGTTAGATGGCACTTGGTTGTTGATCTGACCAAGGCGCAGGCTGACATCATTACCTGCAACAACTTGATGATCGCTATAGACATTTAACTGTTGCGACATTTGCGCAGCACTGATGGAAATTTTGTCGCTGTAAGAAATTTGGCCACTGGTTGCCTCAACAGTGAAGCTATAGTCTGCAGCTTCAGGAATATAAAATGCCAGCACTGGGCTGTTTTCTGAGCTGATATCTAATGCAGGTCCTGCAGTTTGTTGCCAGTTAAACTGGTAGTCGTTGCTGTTTTGGTTACTGACCCCAACAGTAATACTGGCGGATTGATTGACGTAATATTGCTGTTCAACATTAAAATTCAATTCTGTGCCATTATTAACGGTTGTTAAACCGGAGCTGGTTTCGCAGACATTGATGGGCAATGTGGTTTCAGGGGCTCCTGGCGAAGATGAGTCAGAGCTACCGCCACAGGCTGACAGAAAAGTCACTGAGGCGAGTATAGCTGTAATAGCCATGTTATTTTTCATACACAATCTCCGTTGCTTTTGCATTCTAATCTAAAAATGTTATCAAAAATCAATATAGCATGGAGTCTTGCTTGCAAAAAGAACGGTGAAACTATTTGGTAACCTTTTCTTTACTTGTTACTTACTTATCTTTTTATCTACTTGTCACTTACTAGGTGCTTGGTTATGGCGAAGTGATTTGCTGTTTTTAAATAAAAAAGCGCCCAAAGGCGCTTAAGTAATTTAGTTTATAAGTAGCAAGCTTATATTATTGGTCTTTGGACTTTTTCTTTAAACCTAAGCCTAGTTCTCTACCACGTAGGCGGGCATAAAAAGGAAAAGCGACTAACAGTGCGCTAATAAGTACAGATTCAATAAGCGCAAAATATAATGCATCTTCTGTGACATACAGCAGGGTTAGTCCATGTAAAAGGTATAAGCATAAAATGAAACTTGCCCAGGCATAAGTGTATGGCTTACCCGTTAATATCCCTTTAATGGGCAGTAACAAAGGGGCTATCCATAACAAATTAAAGGCTAATGAATATTCACCTGTCATGCCTTGCTGGATAAACCAGCCAGTAAGCAGCATTAATAATGAGACATAGCCCACACGGCATAGTTGAAATAAGGTATGTGTTGTCATGGTTATTCTCACAAAATGGCTAACACATTTTCAGGTGGTCGACCTACTGCAGCTTTGCCGTTTGCAATAGCAATAGGGCGCTCAATTAATTTAGGGGTGTTAATCATGGCGTTGATTAATTGCTCATCGGTTAAATTAACATCCGTAAGGTTTTGTTCTTTGTATTCGGTTTCTTTAGTGCGCATTAGCTCTCTTGGACTGATTGCTAACATGGCTAAAATAGCGCTAATTTCGTCGCTAGAAGGAACGTTTTTTAAATATTCAACAATGTTTATTTGAACATTTTGTGCTTCTAGTAACGCAAGGGTTTGGCGGCTTTTTGAACAGCGAGGGTTATGATAAAGGGTAACAGTTGTCATTAGATTGCTTCTTTTTTATATTTTGGGGCATATTAACAAAAAATCTAAGCAATGGTTAGCTATCTGATAACTTAACTCACCATTGCTTAGCGGTAATTATTTGAGAGCGTCAAGCTCACGTTTAGCTTGTCTAAATTGGCGGATCCTCGCCTCAATTCTGGCAACTTGTAACGATTGGCCTTCTGAGTGGCGATAGGCATAGTTAAGTTGATCAATCGCGCCATCATAATTGGCCGCTAAGGCCATGACTTCAGCATTAGTATAATATTCAAGTGCCTTATTACCCATTTTGCGATAGGCCTGAGTTAAAATTTGATAAGGCAATATATTTTGCTTATCTAGAAATATAAGATCTTCTAATAGCGGAATGGCTTTTTCGGGTTGTTCAGCTTCCACATACACGTTGGCAAGGTTAGCTGAAATTACTTGCGACATAGGTTTAAGCTTATTGTGATGCAATAACATCTCAATGGCGCCGTCAAAATCTTTCTTTTGAACTAACAAATCAGTTTTAGTATCAATATAAAACAGATTGTTTGGCTTATTTGCTAACAAGTCATCGATAATATCTTCTGCTTCAGTAAAGCGTTTCGCTCTAAATAGAGCCAATGCTTTCCCATAAAGTGCAGCACTTTTAAAGCTATAGCTTTCTTTTTTTAGTTGCTGCTCAAACATAGATAAAGCCGCTTGTTCACTGTAACTTGAAAAGCGCACTTGAATACGCGCTTTAGCAAGTTGGTAGTTTAACTGATCAGGGATATATCGATGAGGAAACTGGGTTGCGCGGTTACGGGCATCGGTAATACGTGACTCGGGTAATGGGTGAGTCAGTAGCATTTGCGGTGGCGTAGTAGTAAAGCGATAGCGTATAGCAAGCTTAGAGAAAAAATCGGCGGCGCCATTGGGGTCAAACCCCGCAGCTGCGAGCGTTTGCATGCCAATTCTATCAGCTTCTCTTTCATGTAAACGTGTGTAGTTAATGCGTGATTGTGTAGATAACGCTTGGGTTGTAGCTAACGCTGCCATACCTGCTTGTGGCGCAGCAATGGTTAATAAAATCGCCCCTAACATCCCCACAATAGTAGCAGTAGAACTTTTTTCTTGTGCTTCTAACGAACGGGCTAAGTGACGTTGCGTTACGTGAGTAATTTCATGGGCAAGTACAGAGGCTAATTCGCTTTCTGTGTCGGCATTAAGAAATAAGCCAGTATGTACGCCTACATGGCCTCCGAAAAAAGCAAAGGCGTTAATTTCATCATTTTTTAATAAGAAAAAGTAAAAGGGTGTTTTTACTCCAGTGGCGTGGGCAACCAGTTTATTGCCAAGTTCTGACATATATTGATTCAGCACAGGATCACTAACAATAGGTGCTGATGAACGAATGACCCGCATATAGGCATCGCCATATACCATTTCTTTTTCTAAACTAAAGGTATTGACTGCGGCAGTACCAAGATCGGGAAGATTGTTACTGGCAAAGCTTTTTGCCACACCAGCGGTTAGCATTAAGGCAACTGCAGTTGTTACAACACTTTTTGAGAATTGGGTAAACGATAATTTGCGCAAATGTAACCTTTATTATAATTATTTAAATAGGGTGGTAAGCAATTTAAGCTAAAGCGAATTACTTGTACTTTACTATCCTTGCTAGGATAATGGCTAGAGAATTTTTTAAGCAAATTTATAATGAAATTAATTGATTTAACTGCATATCAATGCCCGTATCCTTTGGTACAAATCAAGTTGGCATTGAAGAAGCTCAAGCTCGGTGAATCGCTATCTTTCAGTATCTCTGACTCTGGTTCACGTCGAGATGTTCCGCAGTTTTTAAAAAAAATGGGTTATCAGCTCAAAATAACTGATGAAAGCCCTAACTCTCTGTCTTTTATGGTTACGAAAGGTAACAATTTAACTGAATAATTAGGCTGACTTAAGATTAGTTAACTCTTAATATGACTCAGTCTTCTGTGACACTGTTTAAGGAACAAAATGCTTTCATTTTTAGGTGATTGGTATAAAGCGCGCTTTAGTGATCCACATGCAATTACATTATTATTTATTTTATTGGGGATCGGGCTATTAATTTATTTTGCTGGTGGCTTACTTGCGCCATTGTTTGTAGCACTCATTTTAGCTTTTTTACTTGAATGGCCTGTGGCGCAAATAGCGAAATTTGGTATTAATCGCACAGTCGGCGCCTCACTGATCTTAGTGTTATTTGTCGGCCTTATGGTATTAGTCGCATTTGGGCTTATCCCTAGCTTATGGCGTCAAGGAGTTGCCTTAGCTACGGACTTACCGATAATGATCGATACCGGGATGCAGTCACTTAAGGCATTAACGGTTGATTACCCACAATATGTCAGCATTGAACAAATTGATGCCATGGTAATAGAGCTTAAAAAGTTAGTTGATACCCAGCATTTATTTGATATAGGCAAACAACTTTTAGGTTACTCTGCCTCGCTACTGGTATTGATGGTATACGTGATTCTAGTGCCGTTATTGGTGTTTTTCTTCTTAAAAGATAAAGATCAGTTACTGAAAAGCAGTAAACGTTTTTTTCCTAATAATCGTGATTTAGCTCGTAAAGTTTGGTTTGAAATGGACCAACAAATTTTCAATTACATTCGCGGAAAAGTGATTGAGATTGTCATCATTGGTACTGTGAGCTACGTATTTTTTGCCATTATGGGACTGCGTTACTCAGCATTGTTAGGGGTGCTAACGGGTTTATCCGTATTGATCCCTTATGTTGGCGCGACACTGGTGACATTACCCATAGCGTTAGTGGCCTTTGTTCAGTGGGGCGTAAGCCCTGAATTTGGTTATGTGATGATTGGTTACGGGATAATCCAAGCCCTTGATGGTAATGTGTTGGTGCCAATATTATTTTCTGATGCAGTGGATTTACACCCAGTGATGATTATTGCCGCGGTGTTGGTTTTTGGCGGCTTATGGGGCGTGTGGGGGGTATTCTTTGCAATTCCATTAGCGTCACTGGTAAAAGCGGTGATTAATGCTTGGCCTAACAGTAGTAATCAAAACAACAGTTTAGCTTTAGATAAAGAGACTTCGTCTGTTTCAAAATCCTAAATAGACACTCAAAACCTGTTAAAACTGAGCCAAGCTACTGCTCTAATTCAACTGGCATAGTTTGTATAAATTTAGAGAAAACTACAAAAAGCGAATGACTACTGCATATAAACAGTGTCATTCGCTTTTTTTATTTTTTTCGATCAAGTCAGGCTAATTTACCAGGGCTGAAGCCTATGAGTCATACCTGATGCATCATAAGGTATTTAAGCCGGTAGTTACTTGAATTACTTGAGTTACTTGTCGTTATCACCCTTATCCGTTGGCGCTTGGTCGGTATTAAGATCTTTTACTGATTCGTCCTCTGCAGCTTTATCAGTTTTAGTTTTTGGCTCACCAAACTGCGGCATTTTAAACTTAGCGCTATATTTTAATACCGCTAAATTACTGGCAATAATACCGACGACTAAAATGATAATAAGCCAAACTTCTAAATCGTTCATGATAATCCTTAACTGGTGTTTTGACCATTAAGTTGCTGATTAATCAACAGCTAAGCGTTGTTCACATTTACGGATATCTTCAGGGGTATCAACTTCTGGTGAGTTGAAAGCGCTGATGGCGATTTTTATCTTATGGCCATATTCAAGGGCTCGTAACTGTTCAAGTTTTTCAAGATTCTCTAAGCGACCGAGGGGCAATTTAGCAAACGCTTTAACAAATTTACTGGTGTAAGCATAAATGCCGATATGCTTGTATACCGCGTAATCCTCACTGTCATTATCACGGCAAAAAGGAATACGAGAACGTGAAAAGTACAGGGCATTAAACTCGTTATCAAAAACCACTTTTACTTGCATAGGGTCATCAATATCTTTGTCTTTATCAATTTTATAACCTAATGTCGCCATTTCGAATTCGCCTGGGTGGCGTTCAAATAAGCTGATCATTTGTTCAATTGAAATAGGGTCAATTAACGGTTGATCCCCTTGTACATTAATCACTAAATCACTGTCGTCCAATCCAAGTATATCAATGGCCTCATTGATGCGATCAGTACCAGAAGCCGCATCAGAGCTGGTCATGACTACTTGACCACCAAAAGACTCAACCGTGTCTTTTATGCGAACATCATCAGTAGCAACGTAGATATTATCTAACCCTTTAGCGAGTGCCGCACGTTCACACACATGCTGTATCATTGGTTTGCCGTTAATGTGTGCCAGTGGTTTACCTGGAAAACGACTTGAGCCATATCTTGCTGGGATTAAAAGAGTAACTTTCATCAATATCCTACTTATCTGAAACGCTAAACAAAGGGGCTACTGAGCCCGAATGTAACTTATGCTTTATTATATACAACCAATTAGCTTAGTCAGCATTTGGTTGTTACCTATTTAGTTTAATCTCTGTAAAGATTATCTGATCTGCAGAGATGGTTCGTTGGCCATATCAACATTTTTACAGCGCATTATTGGCATGCTCACTATTTACCGTGACATCTAAATCTGTAAGTAGTCCGTTATTAATGCCATATATCCAGCCGTGAATGGCAATTTCTTGGCCTCTGTCCCATGCATCTTGAACAATCGTTGTGCTGGTGACATTGGCAACTTGTTCCATAACGTTTAGCTCGCACAAGCGGTCAAAACGTTGTTGTGGGCTAAGTTGTTCTAGGTTTTTGTTGTGTATGCGGTAAATATCACGAATATGACCTAACCAGTTATCAATCAAGCCTAAACGCTCTTTGCTCATAGCCGCTTTTACACCGCCACAGCCATAATGCCCCACAACCATAATATGTTTTACTTTGAGCACTTCCACAGCGTATTGAATGACAGATAAGCAATTAAGGTCGGTATGGATCACCATATTAGCAATATTACGGTGCACAAATACTTCGCCAGGCATCAAGTCGATAATTTGATTTGAAGGTACGCGGCTATCAGAGCAACCGATCCATAAATATTCAGGATTTTGCTGTTGGGCAAGCTGGGCAAAAAATTCAGGATCTTCCTTACTAATGCGTTCAGCCCAGCGGCGATTATTGTCAAAAAGAGGCTTTAATAATTTCATTTATGCTTTATAACCGTTTTTAAGTTTACTCGGACAAACAGGAGTACTGGTTGCACTATAAATTTTTATTATTATATCAGTATATTGCAATGTACTGTTTAATCTATATAAGGTGATGAAAATGCGTAATTATTATAACTTTTAATCAAGTCGTGCAGCTTATTAGCAGTAACATTAGTTGTTTTAGGCTTTATAAAAAAGCGTGTAAAAGCTGGTTGAATTCGTCTGCCTGTTCTTGATTACACATGTGACCAGCGTTACTGATCTGCAGCTGTTTACTGGCGCTAATACAGTCTTGCATTAAATAGGCTTCTAGCGGCGTTCGCAGTTTATTTTGTGAGCCAACGAGGATTAAACATGGCAGGGTGAATTGCTCTGCTAATTCTAAGCTGTCACGTTTATAAAATACTAACGGCGCAAACAAGGCAAGTTGTTCAATGCGTTGAGCTGATAACCCCATTAGCTGTTGGTTAAAGTTAGCCATTAATGTTTGAGAATCATCGGTTGCAGCAAAAAACTGGCTGCTTATCGTATCGGCGAGTGCTTCACTGCACTGTTTAGCTGCGCAAAGCTCATCAATCCATAATTGGTATTTGGCACTATTAACCTGTGGTTCAAAGCCAATAAAACTGTTGGCTAGGACCAATTTTGAAATCGTTTTAGGTTGGGCTAAGACCATTTCTGCTGCAATCGCGCCGCCGCAACCATTACCAATAACCATACACTGATCAATATTTAAATGGGCTAATAAGGATAAGCAATGCTGAGCGACAGTGACCAAAGATGTGGTGCCACTAGGTAGTGCACCTGATTGACCGTGAGCCCATAAATCAACCGCAATACAGCGATGAGATAGGCTAAATAATTCTATTTGCGGCTGCCATTGTTGACAATCACTGAGGAAGCCGTGGATAAACAAGATGACAGGACCTTGGCCTTGATCAATAAAATGTAGCGGTTGTTCATTAATAGCAAAGGTCTGGCTTTGATTAGGCATGAATGGTCTCAATAAAGGTTAACAATATAAAAATAATCTGCGGATACTATGATAAATTCATCAGATCTAGTGTTTGATACTGATTTAACCGGCTTAAAATCACTTCGGCGCATCTGCAATAAAATACACATAGCGGTCAACTAATTCATCGAGTCGATTTATCAGCGCTGATTTTAATGAGATATTAGAATTAGACAACAGTTGTTTGAGGCTTTTGCGATCGTATTGGGCTAAATAAAGGCTAGATTCAGGAAAATAGCTTAAATGCCAAGGTTCTGGACTCACGCCGCTGCGCCCGGCTTGATAAGGTAAATAAAACCCATATTGTTGAGCATGATGTTGCAACCATACTGAAAGGGCGCCGCAAGGGCCATCAATCAAGTATTCGTCACTAATTAATTTTAGTTGTTGCCGATTTATGTTATTGCCATCATAGACATCAATGTCAGTCCCCCAGTGATGGCGTGATGCGCCGGGTAGGGCAGACCAATTTAAAATCGTATCAACAAGTTGATCGTCAGTGAGGTTTTGACAATCCAATACTTGGTTGTTGAGGTCTAAAAGAATCCGTTTCCCTTGGGCTTTCGCGTTCCAAATTGCTGCTTGTTTAGCAAAATTGCGGTGAGCCGAACAAAGCTCAATGGCAATACCATCAAGGACTGCGTGTTGCTGCATTTGGCCAAATGCGTCAGCGGTTTTTTGAGTCAGTAAATGCCCTTGTACAGTGACAAGTTGTGATTCGTCCAGCCCATAAAGGGCTGGATTGCTGATATCAACATTTAGCACAAAAGCTTTTCCAATATAGACTCATAGCATAGGGCTAAGACTTCTAAATCTGAGACTTTCACGCATTCATTGACCTTATGAATGGTCGCATTTACCGGACCTAACTCGATAACCTGTGCGCCTGTTGGTGCAATAAAGCGTCCATCAGAGGTGCCACCTGTTGTTTGAGGATCGGTTTCATAACCAGTGACTTCTAAAATCGCGGCTTTAGTGGCTTCAAGCAAGGGTCCGCCGCCGGTTAGAAAAGGCAGGCCGTTAAACACCCAGTCAATTTCATAATTTAATCCATGGGCATCTAAGATGTTGAGCACGCGTTTAATTAGTTCCTCAGCAGTGACTTCTGTTGAATACCTGAAGTTAAACATCACCTCTAGTTCACCTGGAATGACATTGGACGCACCCGTACCACCATTAATATTGGCTATTTGAAAGCTGGTTGGTGGAAAGAACTCATTGCCATTATCCCAATGCATTTGCGCAAGCTCAGCTAATGCGGGTGAGGCTTTATGGATTGGGTTATCTGCAAGGTGCGGGTAGGCGACATGGCCTTGAATGCCATGAACGGTAAGATTACCGGTTAAGCTGCCTCGACGGCCATTTTTTACAATATCACCTAACTTATGGGTCGATGAAGGCTCGCCAACCAATGACCAGGTGATTTTTTCATTGCGAGCTTCAAGGGTATCAATAACGCGAGTGGTGCCATTGATAAATGGGCCTTCTTCGTCACTGGTGATTAAAAATGCAATAGAGCCTTTATGATCGGGATGCTTAGCCACAAAACGTTCGGTAGCAACAGTCATCGCTGCCAGTGAACCTTTCATATCTGCGGCGCCGCGGCCATGAATATAGTCATCTATAACCGTAGGTTCAAAAGGCGGGGTGTGCCATTTATTTAAATCGCCCGCGGGCACCACATCAGTGTGACCAGCAAAACAAAAAACAGGCGCTTCGGTGCCCCGTCTTGCCCACATATTTGTGGTGTCTTCAAATACCATAGGTTCAATGTTAAACCCAGCAGCTTCAAGGCGCTCAGCCATTAAGGTTTGACAACCTTCATCTAATGGAGTCACAGAAGGGCGTGAGATTAACTCTTTGGTTAATGCTAATACGTCTTGAGTCATTAGTTAAACCACGCTTGATAATCTGCTGCTTTAAAGCCAATAAGGATCTTATTATTTTGAATAAGGACGGGACGCTTAATCAAGGTTGGGTGTTCAACCATCAAGCTGATGGCCTTTTGTTTATCTATGCCGTCTTTTTGGGCATCAGTTAAGGCGCGAAAACTGGTGCTGCGTTTATTGAATAATAATTCCCAGTCGGTTAATTCAGTCCACTGAGTAATGGTTTTGGCATCGATACCTTGTTCTCTAAAATCGTGAAAGCTAAAAGGTTGGTTTTCTGCTTCTAACCACTTACGGGCTTTACGTACGGTATCGCAATTCTTTATTCCGAAAATAACACTACTACTCATTTTTGTTTGATTTCCCAGTATGGTGGTGTGATAGTCATTATGTTGCTGCTAACGTTATAATTCAACGGTAAATATTACGTCTTTCCCAGCAATTACTGCGCCTTGGGCTTTATCTAAATATTGCACATCTTCCATGTTAGCGAGCACTACAGGGGTTAACAGGCTTTCAACTTGATCGGTTAGATAGTCTAAATCAAATTCTAAAATGGGTTCGCCAACTTTAACTTGTTGGCCTTCTTCTGCGAGTCGTTTAAAGCCATTACCGCGCAATTCGACCGTGCCGACCCCAAAATGCACAAATAGCTCGAGTCCTTGGTGTGACTCTATACTGAATGCGTGGTTTGTTTCAAAAATTTTACCTATGGTGCCGTCAATCGGCGCTAGGATGAATTTTCCTGTTGGGTTAATTGCAAGACCATCGCCGACAATTTTTTCGGCAAAAACTACATCCGGTACTTTCTCGATATCAACTAGCTCGCCAGAAATTGGCGCGTAGACTTTGATCCCACCAGTTAAGGTCGGTTGCCCTGATATTAATCTGCGTATACGGCTTAAAAATCCCATTACATGCAGCCTCTTTTATTATGATTATTTCGATGTTTAAAATAGTTAACGATAACACATCGCTATCGCTGTTATTAATTTAACAATTCGTTGAGCTGGTTAATATGACTTAAGGTTAATGCTTGCTCAGCTTGTTGAGTAAACTGGGCGTAATTGCCGTTACAAATAGTGGCTTTTACATCCAATAAACTGGCACTGTTAACGCTTAACTCATCAATGCCTAAACCCACCAGTAGGCTAATGAGTTTGGGTTCGCTGGCCAATTCTCCGCATAAGCAGACTTTGGTTTGATGCGCTTTACACTCATCAACCGCCATTTTGATAAATTTGATCATTGCAGGTGATACGGGGGGATAATCCTTAACCAGCTCAGGGTTACCTCGATCTGCAGCAAGGGTGTATTGGGTTAAATCATTACTACCAATACTGATAAAGTCTAACTTAGGCAATAGGTGGGGTAAATTTAATATTGCAGCAGGTGTTTCAACCATGATGCCAATATTAATCTCACCAAAGCCTTTTTCCTCTTCAATTAATTGCTGCTTACACCAGTCTATGATTTCCAATGCTTGCTCTAATTCTTCTATTTGATTGACCATAGGAAATAATAGCCGAACTCGGCCATGATTAGCGGCCCGTAACACTGCTTTAATTTGAGTACTAAATAGCGATTTATGTTGCAAACTGTAGCGGATCCCGCGTACGCCAAGTGCCGGATTGTCTTCATAATCTTGACTTAGGCAGGGGATTTCTTTATCTGCACCAATATCGAAGGTACGTATGGTCAGCACCTTTCCATTTAAGCTGTGCAGCGCATCGCAGTATAAATGTAACTGTTGTTTTTCATCAGGTACACTATCCACTTGCATGAGTAAAAACTCTGTGCGGAATAAACCGATCCCCGCTGCGCCCGCATCTTGTATTTGGCTAACATCATTTAAACTACTGACATTAGCGAGTAAGCACACAGGATGGCCATCTTGGGTGATACTGTCTTGGTCCACATACTGTTTTAGTGCTTGGCGTCGTTGAGTTTCTTGTGCTGATTTAAGCTGAAGTTGCTGGGTAATTGATTCAGTGGGATTAATGTGTAGCTCACCATTAATACCATCTAAAATAAGTGGGCTACCATCATTTATATTGAAATTGTCAAACTGACAACTTAGTAGTGCTGGAATACCGGCCGCCTTGGCTAAAATAGCAGTATGGCTGGTAAGCCCACCTGTTTTGAGCACTATGCCTTTAATTTTATTGAGTGGAATAGTGGCAAATTCTGCAGGGGTGAGGTCTTCAGCCAGCAAAATGGCATTTTCAGTTAACTTTGAAACATCCCACAGCAAGGTGCCATTAACGGCAGCCATCAGTCTTTTGCCTAAGCAAATAACATCATTACTGCGATTAGCCATATAAGGGTCGTCTAGCTGAGCCAGTTCATCAGCATGTTGAGCAAATACCCGCTCAATGGAAACTTCGGCTGAAAAACGAAAGCGGGTGATATACTTTTTTAGTTCTAAGGCCAAATCATCATCTTGCAGTAACATGATGTCAGCATCTATCAGGCTAAAGTGTTCGCTGTCTACGGCAAGGTGTTGCTGGCAATCAGTTAAATATTGACTTAGGAAGATAATCGCCTTGGTGGCTTTTTCACATTCTTGTGGGATTTGTGCGACAGGCAATAATCTGTAGTCCACCTTTGAGTGGTGCAGATTAATATGAATAGCTTTACCAAATGCTATTCCTGGTGACACTACAATACCTGATACCGCCATATGACTTCCTGTAAATTTTATCCTACTAACTTAAGGTGATGAGTAATTCAGACACTGTCTCAACGGCTTCTTCTGCTTTATCACCTACGGCAAAGACCTTAACTGATTGACCTAAATATAATCCTAAGGTTTGTAATTTAAACAAACTTTTGGCACTGGCCTGTTTACCATTACATTCGACAATGACATCACAGTCAAAGGTTTTTGCCGCTTTTACTAATAAAGCTGCAGGTCGCGTATGAATGCCATGGGGAGCGATAATGGTAACGGTTTTTTCATAATAGATTCTATCGGACATTGAAGTTACGTTCTTAGCATTAATAATACAAATGATAATAACGCAAACCCGCTAGTGTAAGTAGCGAGTTTACGTATTTTTTAGGCTTTAAATTAAAAAAAATTATGTTTTAAACTGACTCAAGGTCTGAGTCACATGTTGGCTGATGTGCTGTAATGACTGCGCGGCTTGGCTATTCGTTTCATTGGATTTAACCGCTACCTCAGTGAGATCTGAAATCGTGGTGATATTACGGCTAATTTCGGCGGTTACATGTGACTGCTCTTCGGTAGCACTGGCAAGTTGCGTGTTCATATCACTGATACTGGCAATCACGGTTAAGATTTCAGTCATGGCTTGTTGCGATTGTATTGCTTTAGTTTGTAATTGCTCAGATTGCAACTGGGTTTCAGTATTACTTTTTATGACATGTTCAACGCCATTGTGGATCTGAGAAATAATTTTATTAATTTCATTGGTAGAGGCTTGGGTACGGGTGGCAAGGGCGCGAACTTCATCGGCAACTACAGCAAAACCGCGACCATTTTCACCGGCCCGCGCAGCTTCAATTGCAGCGTTTAATGCTAATAAATTGGTTTGATCTGCAATGGCGCCAATGGTGTCTAAAATGCTGCTGATTTCAACTGAAGATTTACCTAAATCATGAGTAACGCTTTCAGCATTTTTAAGTTCAGTCACCAGTATTTGGGTTTCATGCACTGTTTGCTGCATAAACTGCTGAGACTGCTGCGCTTGTTGTTTAACGTTGTTGGCACCATCTGCAGCTTGATAGGTGTTTTGCGCCATGTCATTAGTGGTGGCTAACATTTGGTTAACAGCAGTGGCGACACTTTGGGTTTCGCGGTGTATTAGCTCCGCGCTTTGGTTGGATTCTTCCACGGCCACCAATAATTGCTGCGCATCAGTGTCAAGTTCAGTACCTAGTGGTTTTAAGTTGGCCACCATAGTTGAAATTTTTTCGACAAATGCATTAAAGGCATCGGCCATTTTCGCCACTTCGTCATTACCACTGTTGTTTAAGCGCTTAGATAAATCACCTTCACCTTTTGCGATATCTTCCATAGCAGCAATGGCTGCATTAATAGGTGAAGTGATTGATACATTAAGCAGTAAAAAAAAGCCAAAAATTGGGATGGAGATTATCAACATAATAATCAAATAATTAATAATCACACTGCCCATACTCTCATTTACATCAGCGGCGCTTGCTTGAGCGATAATGGTCCAGCCCCATTGAGGATAAAAATGCGCTTCAGCCAAAATTGTTGTAACTTTACTCGAATATCCTTCACTGCCTTGATAATCCAAATGGGCAGTTGTGTTGGTTTTAGCTTCAGTGATTAACTCAACAAAGGGCAGGCTGCCATCAGCTGCAATAAATGACTCTGCGCGGCGGCCCAAATTTGACTCGTTAGCTGGAAAACTGATTACGCTGCCTTCTTGGTTGAATACAATATAGGCATCATCTGTCAGGTAGCGTATATCATTGATAATTGAGAGTGCTTGCTCGGCTAATCTTTGATGATCATTAGTGTTATTATCAACTGTTAGCTTGTTGGCGCTCAGTGCATCAAGCATCGATACCGCCGTGGAAACTTGTGCATCAAGTTGTAGATGTTTTTGCTTTAATAAATTGTTGTACTGCTCATTAATCGAGAAGCTGGCAAAAATGACAGTACCAACAGCTGCTAGGCCTAGCATTATAAAAAGGCGTTTTAAAATTGTTAATTGCCGTAAAAAGGAAATCATTTTTGACCTTTTGTATTTAGGTAAATATTTATGAGTAAAATATTGTCATAAATTGTTATATAAATAACAATTTATGTGGTTTTTTGTGAGCTAATAACGGTTTCGTACAAAATGATACATTTTTAGGTGGGGAAAGGTTTAATTATATTGATCTAAACCATTAAAAATATTTGCTTATATTGAGCATTTGTTGGTGCGGGTATTTATTTTTGCTAATAAAATGTTTTAGCTTTGATTTGTTCAGTGATAAGCCTAAAATGAAGCAATTTTAAAACAAGGCAAACATTGTTATGAATTCTCTGCAAGTCGTTACTACTGATGATATTTTACTCAAGTTATGTCACTCAGTAACCCATGTCCTCTCAAGCACCAGCGACAGTCAAGTGACTCATGCCGGTATGGTGCAAAACATCACTCGCACCTGTTTAAAACCTGATCTTGGCTGTTTTTCTATATTTGATGGTGGTTTTTCTGGCTTAGTGGTGATCAATTTTACCAAAGAAGCGGCTATAGAAATTTACCGTCGCTACATGCTTAACATGGGCATGCCTGAATCTGAACTAGCCATTTCACATACATCTGATGATGTTGCCAATGTGATGGGCGAATTAATGAATCAAATTTTGGGTAATTTCATTAAAACCATTTCTAAGGAATTACAAACCTCTATCAGTCAAAGCCAGCCTAAAATGTTGACTATCAATAAAGAGCTGACTATATCAATCGATACCAATTTAGATGAGGCCGTATCTCGAAGAGTTACCTTTAGAACGGCAGATAATCATATCTTTTATCTTGAATTTGCCATGGATAAAACGGAGTTTATTAAACTTAAAGAGTTTGCCATGGATGAAGATATAGACCCTGATGCTTTAATTGAAAGCCATGGCAATCGTGTTAACAAGCAGGCAGGTTATTTGGCAGCAACAAGTGCTGCAGTTGCTGTTACAAATGAAGCTGATGATCTGTTAAGTGAATTAGGTTTATAAAAGTAATTAAACGGTGATTGTTAATGTCATTTTAGGTATAAACAATAACAGAGTACCTAAAAAACTATAATAAAGGCGTGATGCGAATATGACATCTAAAGCTACTTCAATTGATATTGCTTACAAAGCAGGTGTATCTCAATCGACTGTTTCTCGTGCGCTGAGAAATAGTCCCTTAGTCAATCTTGAAACAAGGCAACGTATTCAAGCTATTGCGAAAGAACTTAACTATAAAGTGGATAAAAACGCCAGTAATTTACGTACTCAAAATAGTTACACGCTGGCATTATTGATTTGTGAAGATCCCACTAACGATGAATCGTTAATCAATCCATTTTTCTTATCGATGCTAGGCTCTATAACCCGTGCTACGGCGCAGCAAGGTTATGATTTGCTGGTATCTTTTCAGCAGCTTTCTAGCGACTGGCATGCCGATTATGAAGACAGTAATAAAGCCGATGGCATTATTTTATTAGGTTATGGCGATTATGTGGATTATGGGCACAAACTACAAAAGCTGCTGGAGCAAAATACCCATTTTGTCATTTGGGGCGCAGAGCCTAACCACAAAGAAGTGTTATCAATTGGCTGTGACAACCAGCAAGGTGGGGTGATAGCCACAGAGCATATTATCTCGTTAAATAAACAAAACATTGCCTTTTTGGGTGATGCATCTGAGCATAGCCCAGAATTTAGAGACCGTTATCTAGGCCATGTTGATGCATTAAAAAAAGTAGGCATTAAAGCCAATAAAAATATTCAGTTTGATGCCATTAGCACTGAAAGCTCAGGTTTTGATGCGGCCATTAATTTATTGGATAGTGGCCATCCATTTGACGCTATTTTTGCCGCCAGTGATTTAATTGCAATTGGTGCGATACGCGCTTTAAAGCAACGGTGTGTGAGGGTACCTGAAGATATTGTTGTGGTTGGCTATGATGATATACCAGTGGCGAGTTTTGCTAATCCGGCGCTGACGACGGTTAGGCAAAATACTAAATTAGCCGGCGAGATCCTGGTAGAAAGTCTGCTAAAACTCATTCGAGGGAAAGAAGTGGCGCCGCAACTTATTCCGACTAATTTAGTGGTGCGTCAATCATGTGGTACTGCAGAGCAAGATCAAAGCTAATCAGATAAATACTGACGGATTCACACTTGACCAGCTATTATTTCATAGCTGGTTTGAAATTATTATGGATAATAATGTGACATTTAAAGGTGTATTTTTGCTGGTCATTGAGACTCGACACTACTGGCGCCAGTTATTTTACTGGCCATTAAGCTGGCTATTGCTCATCCTCTTACTCATCGTACTGCTACTATTTCCACTATCAATTAAAGCCCAAGACCTTGAACCGAGAAGTTACACCAATATTCCTATTGGCATGCACTTTGTTGCCCTTGGATATTTACACTCTGAAGGGGCATTATCGCCATCTCCTTCAGTTCCTCTCAAAGATGCCCAGCTCACACTTGATGCCGCGGTAGTGGGTTATGCCACAAGCTTTGCTATTGCGGGCCGTTCATCAAAACTAGACGTTTCTGCTTCACGAGTTTGTATGAAAGGCAGTGCAAATTACTTGGGCGAATTTGTAGAAGCTGATCGTTGTGGTTATAGTGATCCTAATGTACGGCTAACATGGAACTTTTACGGCGCTCCAGCCGTTGAAAAAAAAGACTTTGGGCAATATCGTGAAGGACTCGTAATGGGGACAAGCTTACAGCTGAGCATTCCTGTTGGTTCTTATGATGAAACCAAATTGATTAATGCTGGTGCCAACCAATGGGTATTTAGACCGGGCATTGGTATGTCTTATAAAGTAGGCGATTGGTATTACAGTGCCATGGGCTCTGTTCGTTTTTATAGCGATAATGATGAGTTTTATAATCAGGTTTTACTTTCAAAAGACCCCCAATATACGTTGCAAGGTCATATTATTTACAGTATTGCTCGTGGCCAATGGTTGTCGTTAAGCGGCAATTATTTTGTTGGTGGTGAAACGGATAAAAATGGTATTGATGCGAATGATAGTCAGGATAATTCGCGTTTTGGATTGACTTACTCATTGGCTTTAAATCAGCAACACAGTATTAAAGTGTATGCCAGTACCGGTGTTATTACCCGTATAGGCAATGATTTTGATACCTTTGGACTTGTTTGGCAATATGCTTTTAACTGATTAGTAGAAACGACAAGGAAGCCATTATGGCGGGTGCAAGCTTATTAGTTTTACTCGATGACATTGCAACAATATTAGATGATGTCGCCGCGATGAGTAAAGTCGCGGCAAGAAAAACCGCAGGGGTATTGGGTGATGATTTAGCGCTTAATGCGCAACAAGTGTCTGGTGTTGCATCAGAGCGTGAGTTACCGGTGGTATGGGCGGTAGCCAAAGGCTCTTTTAGAAACAAATTAATTCTAGTCCCGGCCGCTTTACTCATCAGCGCTTTTATTCCTTGGGCAATAACCCCTTTACTGATGTTTGGCGGCATCTTTTTATGCTATGAAGGCTTTGAAAAGGTGCATCATAGTTATGTACATCGTAAAGATAAAAAAGTGGCCGTGGCAGATGAACAAATTGTTGAAAAATCAAAACAAGATTTGGCCGCATTTGAAAAGAAGAAGGTTCAAGGTGCTATTAGAACTGACTTTGTCCTGTCTGCTGAAATTATAGCGATAAGCCTTGGTGTTGTTTCTCAAAGTAGTTTAATGAGTCAGTTTTTAACCTTAAGTGTAATAGCAATAATTATGACTGTAGGGGTGTATGGCTTAGTGGCTGGCATAGTAAAAATTGATGATCTAGGCCTCTACCTTACCCAAAGAAAAGGTGAGGGCACATTAGTAAAAATATGGCACAAAATCGGTTTTTGGCTACTTGCAGCAGCGCCATATCTAATGAAGGGCTTAACCATTATTGGCACCATTGCGATGTTTATGGTGGGTGGCGGCATTTTAACCCATGGGATTCATATCGTAGGTGAACAAATTAGCCATATCGCTGTAATGGCGGGAGAGTTAGCTTATGTTGGCGTGATACTACAAGCTATTACGCCAAGCTTGTTAAACGCATTATTTGGACTCATTGCTGGTGGTGTCACTTTGCTGTTCATAAATGCTGGCTTAAAATTAAAACAGCAATTGAGTTAGCTTCAGGAGCTTGGTTTCTATATGGCAAATAAAAAAGCATATTGAAATTCAATATGCTTTTTTTTACTAACTTAGCTTTGTAATCATACTCGTTGTTCGATATTAGACGTCAGTGTTAACCGCTTTAGGATTGGCGCCATAATCATTGTCTTCCTTACTATCTAAGCAGAAGAAAACAAGAAGAGCGATAATACCAACTAGTGGAATTAAACCAATTAATAACCACCAACCAGTTCGATCAGTATCATGAAGACGTCTTACAGAAACAGCAATTCCTGGTATTAATACAGCGATAGAATATAGTGAATATATAAAAACCGTGCCTAGAGCTTGATCCGCTAACATCAACACGATGCAGAAAATTAAATTAATTAGACCAAACATCCAATACTCTTTGCGTCTTGCTCGTCCTGAAAAATCAAAATATTGTTTTAAAACCTTCATATACCAATCCATGGGTTGTTCCTTAACCTTGTTTGTTTATTGTTTGGTGTGCAACAATTTGTTGCGAGAATAGTATTAACTACTTTAGTCAGACATACCAACAATTAAGCACGTTTTTTTGGCCTAAGTGCATAAAAAAGCCGCAAATTTTATTTGCGGCTTTTGAATGTATGTAAACCTTTGCGGTTATTTAGCCAGTTTGTCAGCCACGATAGGGTAATAGTCCCATACGGCTTTATCTGTCATAGAGCGAACCAGTTTCACGTATTCTGCGTGTGTCCATGCAAGTGGTGTCGCTGAGTTGGTGCCATCGCCCATCGCGTAGTTATAACGCGTCGGGTTACCCACACCGTCCCAAGCTTGTTCTGGTAACATCATGCCTTCATTGGCAAAGGTTTCCATGCCTTGAACATAGGTGTTTATAAGCGCTTGATGGCTTTCAGTTGTCAGAGTGTCATTGGCTTTAGCTAACGCCAGTTCATAATGACCACGCTCACCGGTAAAGAAAGGCCATACGCGGCCACGTTGGTCTTCAGTATTCCCTTTTTCAGCATAACTTAAACCGCTAGTGATATCTTCGCCATAACCATCGTTACCATAGCGTCTAAAGCCAGGAATTAAACTGCCATCTTTGGCTTTAAATTCGTACTTAACTCTTAGGTTGTGCTCAAGGCTTGTGTCATCAATTAGCATAACGCTGTTTTGAATCACACTGTCATTAGCGACTTTTACGCCGTAACGTACTAACTCTAAAAAACCGCCATCAAGAATGACTCTTTGATCAAGACCCGGTTTGCCATTGTTATCTAATAACTTGTCGGCATTGTTTGGGTTACCATTTGGGCTAATACGAACATAATAAGGTTTATTGTCCTGACTTAGTTCACCCGTTGTTGTCACCATGGTTGATTCAAGACTGGCTTCTAGCTTACGCGCGAGTTGTAAGTATTTATCAGCGTCTTCATCTTTGGCAAGTTTGGCTAAATCACTGGCTGCTACCAGCCCTGCAATCACAGCGGCAGTGGTAGAAGGTGAGAAGCCCGCTTGTTCTTCCCAGCGTTCTTGTTGGGTGCTAGGAGGCGTAATACTGGTGTCATTCCAATCAAGTTTTACATTGCCGCCAGTGACCAAGAATTCTGCCGCAGGTTTAAGCATGTCGCTATACCATTGACTGATTTCTGCATCAGTTAATACGCCCGTTTGCCATAATTTCCAACCAAGCATAATTGGCATTGCCGTTTGATCAAGCTGGACGCCAACCCATTCAATTTCACCATCGACGTGGGTTTTTTGTAAAAACCAGCCAGGTGTACCGACATATTCAGGTGTTTGTTGGCTGACTTGTACTTTCTTTAAATATTCAAAAGCCACTTTTGGGGTTTGTGTGTCACCCATGGCTAAAAATGCCATGGCGCACTGATAAAAATCACGCGGCCATACCGCTTTATAACCGGTGCTACCCACCTTTGCAGAAACACTGTCTCCCCAAGGATTAGACAATGAAGCTATAAGCGCCCCAGCATGGGTTTTATCTTCTTGAGCTTTTAGCACCAGTGCACTGGTATACAGCAATTGACCGTTATCAGTGGTATTAGCACTCATGTCATTTAATACCGGTAACGAACTTAAGTAATCTTTCCAGCCGACATGTTTGTCATCGCCAAGATAAGCACTTAATACCTTGTCATAGCCGCTAGTCAATGTGGCATCGACATTGGCTAAACTGCTTTGCTTATCATGACCAAAGCCGATAGCAATATTCATTTCTAGGGTATTGTTATCTGCTGATTTGCTTAAGGTTGGATATTGAGCAGTAAGCGCAACATTGCCAATAACACTGTTATCACTGCTGGTGCTGTTATAGAGGTTATTGAGCTGACCGTTGTCTTTTAGATCAACTAATCCATCAGATTTACCGACAAAACCGGCACTGGCTTGAGTAAATTCTACATCAGATTTGATGGTCATTACTGATGAGTCAGCATTATTGGTGTATGCCACTAACGCGCCATTTTCAATACTGGCGATATCATTGGCGCCACTATTATCTACATGTGGATTGGCATATAAGTGTGGGGTAATACCATCAGCAAAAGCGGTAAAAATCACTTTCATCATCATGCTGTCACGGTTTGGATCGGTAAAAATATGCTTTTCAATTTGGTACTGACCATTTTTAGCTTTATTGATCACTTTATACGCTAACGATAATGGGCGGCCTTGTTCATCTTGATGTAAATATTCGATGCTACTGATGGTGTCTTGTTTTTCAGTATCAACAAAGCCATCACCAGTAATGATGAACTGCATTTCTTTTAACTGCGCATTGTGGATCAAGCCATACATGGTTTCTGTTAGCACACCTTGGGCTATGGAAAACCAGACTTTGCTGACTGGGTTGTCTGCTGTGCTTTGGTATTGACCGTTTACATAAGGCTCATAAGAGGTGCCAATACCAGTCTTACCAGAAAATGCCCAGGTTGGATCGATACCCGGAGCGCCGGGGGCGACTTGCTTAATGGTGGTGATCTCAGCCGCTGTTTCAATGGTTTGTTCTGGTGCTACTTCAGCGTCAGAGCAGGCTGATAATGCCAGTAATGAACCCGTTACAACAGCAGTATTGATCGCCTTAGCGACAAATGACTTTTTAAAACAAATTGTTTGTGAGTTATTAATATTTAACATTGCGTTCATGAATAACGTTCCCCAAATATTTTTAAATAATTTTTATAACTTAATGAGTTTTTGATTTTCTGTTTAAGCTTGTGAGCTGGGTTGATCGACAAATAACACCGCAATACCGGCAATAATCATAAATACCCCACCAGTGATTAGCGCAAAAATGGGTTCACCATCGAATAAGCCATTTAAAATAACACCTAAAACACTTGCTGCAAGTAACTGTGGAATAACAATAAAGAAGTTAAAAATACCCATAAATACACCCATCTTTTTAGGCGGTAATATGCCTGATAGCATGGCATAAGGTACGGATAAGATAGAGGCCCAAGCGATGCCGACACCAATCATTGGGATCCATAACATTTGTGGGTCTTTAATAAAGTAAAAGCTAATCAGCCCTAGTCCACCGAGTGTTAAGTTGATGGTGTGAGTAAATTTAATCCCTACGGCTTTAGCTAAAAAAGGAATCATCACAGCAGCAAGGGCGGCAAAGCCATTGTATGAAGCGAATAACATCCCGACCCAGTCAGCGCCGTCGTTATAAGCTTGTGAAACAACATCAGAGCTGCCGTAATGATAAGAGGTGACCGCTGAGGTGGTATAAATCCACATGGCGAAGAGTGCAAACCATGAGAAAAATTGTACTATAGCCAGTTGATGCATGGCTTTAGGCATATGAAATAAGTCATCAACGACGTTAAATACCATACCTAAAGCGTCACGTTTTTTACCCTTGACCCCAGCAAGTACCTTAGCGCAATAAAGCTGTAATGGGCCAAAAGCAAAGATGCCAATACTAAGAATAAATAACTGTTTGTCCCAACCGAGTCCATAAACTAACCCAGTAAATATCGCACCAATAGTCATCCAAACCAGTGCTGCTGTTTTATATTGCGTAGCGGTGCGGCTGCGAGTTTCATCAATACGGTCTTCTTGCTTAGCGGTTTGTTCATGTGCATGGAAGGCACTGATTTCTTCTGGCGAATATTCTTTAGAGCTAACAATCGTCCAGCCGACAGCTAAGAATAATACTGCGCCACCAAAGTAGAAGGCATAACGAACTGAGTCGGCAATCTCCCCAGCAGGTGCTGTGTTTGCAACATCAAAGTAATTGGTAAGAATATAAGGCAGTGCAGAGGCAACAACCGCGCCAATGCCGATGAAGAAGCTTTGCATCGCATAGCCTTGAGTGCGTTGACTCTTAGGTAAGTTATCGCCGACAAAAGCACGAAATGGCTCCATAGCGATGTTGATTGATGCATCCATAATCCACAACATACCGGCAGCAATCCACAGAGTAGGAGAGTGCGGCATGACAAATAACGCCAGCGTGGTACAAATTGCGCCAATTAAAAAATACGGGCGACGACGGCCAAGCCCGTTCCAGGTGTTGTCACTTAAATAACCGATAATGGGTTGGACTATGAGTCCAGTCAGCGGAGCAGCTATCCAAAGAATAGGAATTTCGTCAATTTCAGCACCTAGCGTTTGGAAAATACGGCTGACATTGGCATTTTGCAGTGCAAAACCGAATTGGATCCCCAAAAAACCAAAGCACATATTAAAGATTTGCCAAAAGTTGAGTTCTGGCTGCTGACGCTGCTGAGTATTTGTCGATGTTTGACTAATCGTATCGGTAGACATGTATCTTCCTTTTTATAGGTCGTTCAACTTCATGGCTGAACTCTTATTATCACGTTTGCTAATGTACTAGGTAAAAAAATGGCGAATACACATCTCCCTAAGACGGGTATTCGCCAAAGACCTGGTTTGCACTTCAAAAAGGCTGAAGTAAAAAAGGCACTTAAAACCTGACACAATCCGATGAAGGTGATGCGCCAGTAACGACCTAGCCCATTTCATCCACACAAGCAGAGGAGAAATTTAGCAGGTTTCATATTAGCCTTGTGTCGGATTTAGGCACAACCAATTACATACGTATTCATCATTTATGCACAACGAAAGCTGATCATATTTGTAACAGGAAGGGGGTAAATAGCGCATTAACCGATATTTGGTAGGTCAATGTAAATGAACAAAAACCTGATGGCAATGAACACAAAAAGTGAACATTGCAATACATCAGGTTTTATTGGGGTAAAATTGTTGTGTTTTGTCTTTAAAGCGCTTTAAAAGGCTTTAATTTAAGGCTTTAAAACGAATCGCAGTACCACCACTTTTTGCTAATACCAGTGACAGATTGTCTTTCGAAGTCACTTTTGTCGTTTCAATGACGTAATCATATGGGTTGGTTTCCCAGTTCGCTTTATCGCCATCACGATATATTTGTGCTTCATATTGTTGGTTATTATCTAAAAATGATAATACAACATCAAAACTGCGGGCTTGTTCATCAGTGAGTGCGCCAAGATACCAATCATCAGAGTGACGGTCTTTACGCGCAAAGGCAACAAAATCACCGACTTCACCAGCAACCGCAATACTCTCACTCCAATCAGTGGGAACGTCTTGAATAAACTGAAAGGCGTCAAGGCGTTCAACATAATTACGTGGTAAATCCGCCGCCATTTGAATTGGACTATAAAGCACTACATACAAAGCGAGTTGCTTAGTTAATGTTGTTTGCACCCGATTAACCGCATCTAAGCCTTCTGGTGCGAGATTAAATATCCCTGGAGTGAAATCCATTGGCCCTGACAGCATACGAGTAAAAGGTAAAATCGCTGTATGTTCTGGGTTATTGGGCGGAGTTCCCCAAGCGTTAAATTCTTGGCCGCGGGCGCCTTCTCGGGCAATCCAGTTTGGATAGGTGCGGCGCAGACCAGTATCTTTAACGGGTTCGTGAGTATTAATACTAATGCCACGCTTTGCGGCTTCGGTAATACTGTGCAGGTATTCATTCACCATAAACTGGCCATCATGCCATTCATGGCGGGTAATACCGTTTTCATCAACACGCTTGATGTCACCCCCATCTGCCACATAACCCGTTTTGATTTGAGTTACGCCATGCTTTTTATATAAATCATAAGCATCACTCATTTGATTACGGTAATTCGTTACAGAACCTGAGGTTTCATGGTGACCAATTAAGCGCACGTTTTGTTTAGCGCCATATTCACTGACAGCATCAATATCAAAATCATCATATGGCTTGGTAAAATTAAACACATCGCCATTATGGAACCAACTGCCATCCCAGCCGACATTCCAGCCTTCAACTAATACGCCGTCAAAGCCGTACTTAGCAGCAAAGTCCATGTAACGTTTGGTTTCGCTGGTCGTTGCGCCATGTTTATCACCTGAACCCCAAGTATTTTCATTAAGATGCATTCCCCACCAAATCCCAACATACTTACCTGGTTCAACCCACGACACATCACCGAGTTTGTTAGGTTCGTTTAAGTTAAGGATTAAATCTGAATTGAGTAAACCAGTGGCTTTTTCGGCAATTTGAATGGTTCGCCATGGGGTAGTAAATCCAGGTTTAGTTTTGACTAAGATGCCATCAGACCATGGGGTTAAGTCGGCTTTTAAGGTGCCATCACGGCGTTGATCTAATACCATAGCGGCATAATCTGTTAGCGCCGCTTCGTGAATACTTAAATGAGTGTCTGAAGCGAGTTTATAAGTGAAGGGGGTATGAGCACGGTCGACTTTGTTTACCGTGGTGGTGTTATATAAGTATTCGTATCGATTCCAGCCGCGCCCCGGTATCCACCAAGCAGTCGCATTATGGGCATCAGGAATTGAAAACTCAGTTAGTTCATTGGTAATGTTTAAGGCGGATTTTGAGGCAAGGCCTTTTTGTGTTGGCACTTGATATCTAAAGCCTAAACCATCATCAAATACTTTAAATTCTACGATAAAGTGGTAATTGCCGTTACTAAAGCTGGTGGTAAGTTTATTGTGATGATCTTCAATCCATTCACGTTCGCCCCAAGGTTGTTGCCAGCGCGATTGATTGCTGTCAGTGGCAGATTTACTGATCTTAAAACCACTGCCAAATTCTCCCAAAGACTCAAAAACCAAACCCATTCGAGATGCGTTTACTACCTGTTCGCCGTTAAAGGTGACGCTATATTCTGGTCTATCAGCATCATCAGATAAGCTGACGGTAATATTGTTATCTGGCGACGTTATTGAAACGTTTTTAGCACTGACATCGCTAGTGGTAGCTGCTACTGACAAGCCAATAATTATTGATAAGGCCGTAAGCTTAAAACTCATGTTCTGATGAGTGTGTTTTTGACATTGAACTGAACGCTGAAGGCAGTTTGCGGCTGTGGGTATGAGCATGAAGGCTCCATATTGTTGTTATTATTTAATTCTTACATACTAGAGCGCTTGAGCCTTTAGCGGCAATTTATTGCATACGTATTCAAAGGGTGTAGCTCAAAGATGTTTTGAAAGCTTAATTAGGGGCGAGAGGTTAATTCAATTACATAAAATGAGGTTTCATATTATGTAATTATTAAATGTGGATATATAGAAGTGTTATTTGTAATAAATGAAATTACATTGCAATAATTGTAGCTTAAGACTTAAGATGGTTTTTATAAAGATGACTTTATGTTTTTGTTGTAAAGTTTTAAAGTATATTCAAGTTGTGATCATTGTTAATTTCGATTAATGACGCTGTATAAGTCTAAAGTTTTGTTTTGTTTTGAGTTCAATTAAATAAAAAGACATTCGTTTGTTTTTATGATTTAAATTAATTGATGTTTTTAAGACTGTATCAAAACATTTATCAATAAAACCTCAAGGTGAATATTAAGTTAAAAAATAAATTAATTGTGAATATTTTGGTTTGTATGCCGTATTTTTTTAGTCAAGTTATGTGATAATTGAATAACTGCTTCGGCATGGTTTATTAACTGTTGGTCATGGGCTAAATCAACATGGACTGCAAAATCTCTTGCAAGATCTATGATGGCGGATTCCTCTGTAACCAAAGTTTCACCAGTTAAGTTTTTATTAATCAGTATACTAAACCCATTGAAGAATACTGTTAATAAATCTTTTTCAGTCAGTTGTTTAGGGATCACATCAAGTCTTCTATAGTCATGTATGACCATGACTGATAATTTATTGCAGATTGACTCAATTGACTTAGCTGAATTGGATGATTGCAACCAAACTGGCTGTGATTTAAGTGTAACTTCTATTGCGCGACTGAGTTCTGTTGCTCGCCACCTATCTTTAAAGTTCATCAAAAACATTATCAGGCCTTTTAGTTATAAAATTTAAATCCTATTGTGGATGTGTTCAACTAAATTCATAAAAGGGCTACATAGTTTAGATTATATAGCTTGAAAGTTTAATTGAACCTTTAATAAATATTATAACCTGAAATGATGGTGGGGCATAAGCTAAAATGGGTAAAGCATCAAATAGCTTTTGATAAGTTAAAGATATGCTGGTTATGTATAATATTCTCGATTAAGTATTTTAGTTTTTTGTTGTTTATAATTATTCGAAACGATTTAAGTACTAGGGTTACCATTATCTATAACAAAACACCTTAATTTAAATGACGTTTATCCATGGTAAGAATTGCTTTTAACTGACTATTTGAGTAACTAGCCTAAAAACCTGCAATAAGGTTAATTATTGCAGGTTTAAAGTCGCTTAGGCAGGTTTAAATCTTGCTAGCACGAATTAGCAGCACGAATTAGTAATACTAATTACCAGGTAATAACTAACACTTGAGATTCTAGTGGTTGCAGATTAATCGCTATGCTAGCTTGTTGCTTTACCACATTCATAGGATGATTTTCGTTAGCACCAATGGTGAGCAAGTCATCTAATTGATAGCTACCATCCTTGATTTGGGCTTTAGTGATTAATGCTCGAGGTAGGTGTAAGTTGATACTCGTAGCTTGGCTGTCGCTAAAATTACTGACTACCAGCATAAACTGCTCGTCGTTATAACGGCTAAAAGCAAAGGTGTTATCGTTATAGCCTTGTTGATTGGTTTTTTGGCTAGCGGAACGGTTAATAGTATCAAGCTCGAAGTACTCACCTTGCAGGGCTGGCGCCGTGTGACTTAAGTTAACCAAGGTTTGATAATATTTGCGCAGTGCTTTTTCAGCATCCGTTGATTGACCGCCATCAAATTTGCCGTTATTCATCCAACGTTGATGGGCCGGTACGCCAACGTAATCAAAAATACTGGTACGGCTGGCTTGGCCAAAACCGGCATCTTGCTCGGCTTTTTCACCGACATCTTGACCGAAATAAAGCAAGGTCGGTGAGCGGCTAATGGTGGTCGACACCACCATCGCAGGCAAGGCGGCTTCGGCGCTGCCAGCAAAGTCGCAAGTATTAATTCGCTGCTCATCATGATTTTCTAAAAAGTTGAGCATGTGCTGCTCAATATCTGCAATTTTTGCTTGATCGGCTGCAATCTCAGCCGTCGACTTTTTACCATGGATAATGTCTTTTAATGTGTCGTATAAATCGACTTTATCGTACAGATAATCCATCTTTCCTAAATGAATATAATCACGGTAAAGACTTGGGTTATACACTTCAGCAAGTAAAAAAGCATTGGGGTTTAGGTGTTTGATATTACTGTTGAGATAACTCCAAAATTCAACTGGCACCATTTCGGCCATATCGTACCTGAAGCCATCAACGCCTTTTGCTAGCCAGAATTCGGTGATGTGTTTAAATTTAACCCAAGAATCAGGGATATCGCTCAGTGGTTGAGTCTGCCAAAATTGGTAATGCTGCGCAGAAGACATCTGGGCATATTCACTTGGCAGAGTAGGGAAGTCGTAGCTGCCATCAGGCTTAACGCCATAGTTAACCTTAACGGTTTCATACCAATCATTGGCGTCTGGCTTGGCTAAACGTGAGCCATTACCGGTCCATTTAGCTGGTGTTTCAATAAACTGACCGTCAGCGAGGGGATGAGACTCACCGCCTAAGGGCTGATAGTTATCTTTGGCATCGGGAACAGAGAAACTCTCACCGACAATATAATAGAAGTTATTGTTTTTATCGTATTCAACAGCGGTATTGTCTTGCTCACCAAAGTTGCGATTAGCTGGAAGCGGCGAATTTTGTGGGGCAGATTGATATTGGCGAGCCACATGGTTAGGCACGATATCGATAATCACCTGCATGCCGTTTTGATGAGTACGTGATATAAGCGCTTCAAATTCAGCTAATCTGTTAGCCGGGTCATTAGCTAAGTCAGGGTTAACGTTATAGTAATCTTTTACCGCATAAGGTGAGCCAGCGCGGCCCTTTACCACATCTGGGTCGTCATTACTGATCCCAATGTCAGTGTAATTATTGATCAATGCGTGATGGGGTACGCCGGTATACCAGACATGGGTTGTCCCTAATGACTTAATGTCTTGCAGGGCTATATCGGTAAAGTTACTAAACTTGCCGACTCCGTTGTCTTGTATATTGCCCCAAGGCTTATTGGTAGTGTTGGTATTACCATAAAGACGGGTAAAAACCTGATAAACCACCGGCTTACCGGTTAAAGGTTGTGCAGCAGCACTTAGCTGCTCAGTACCGCTCTGTTTAACCGTCTCATTAATACTGGCTTTATCTGTGGCGCAACCAGCAATAACCATACTGACTCCCGTTAATACCAGGCCTAATTTTATCGGTAAACTTACGCTGAATTTTTGTAAATACATATGCTTCTCGTGGCAGATTTATATTATTTAACTAAAGGGGATTAACAAGCTTTAGTTATGATCTAGAGTTTAACCGTTATTTGATTAACTTAAGAATAATGACACCTTTTTCTTTTAATGTGAGCGGCTTAGTTAATGAATACGTTTGTTGTGTGATGATATCTTTAGCCACAGTATGTTGTTTAATCACTGGTGCGAAACGGCTTAAATCAAGCTGGTATTCTTGCTGATTTTTATTGTAAATAATCAATAAACTCTCTTTGTTGCCTGCTTGATTATATTCACGGGCTTGCAGGTAAACACCCTCTTTAGGGGCAAAGTGTTTAAGGCTGCCTTGTTGTATCGCTAAGGAGTTTTTACGATAGTTTAAAAGCGCGCGATTAAAGGCAAGCGCATCTTGTTGTTGGGCGGACAAAGACGATGGCTTGAATACACTGAGTTTATCTTCAGCAAATCCGCCGGGTAAGTCACTGCGAACTAAACCGTCATTACGATCTTTTGTCGGACTTTGCATCAAAACTTCGGTACCGTAGAAAATTTGCGGAATGCGGTTACTGGTTAACACATAGGCCATGGCCATTTTATACAGGGCTAGGTCATTGTTCATCAGACTGTATAAACGGTTAGTGTCATGGTTGCCTTCAAATAACACTAAATCAGTAGGCTTGGCATAAACCACATCATTGGCGAGCGTTTCATATAGATTAATAAGTCCGCTACCCCAACTTTCTTCATCAGTTAAGCTTTTAATGAGCACCTCATAAAGTGGAAAGTCCATCATGCTCGGGGTATGTGAGACATAGCCATCAGCATTGTGTTTACCCGCCTGCCAGTAGCTTACTGTAATGGGGTTATCGCTCCATTCCTCACCAACAATATTAAAGTTGGGATACTCATCCATAATGGCTTTTGACCAAGTGGTTAAAAAGCCTTTATCTGCATAAGAGTAGGTGTCTTCGCGAATACCACTGAGGCCGGCATATTCAATCCACCAAATACTGTTTTGAATTAAGTATTTTGCCATAAACTGATCACCTTGATTCATGTCAGGCATGGTGTCAGTAAACCAGCCATTTTCGAATTCTGCAGTATCAGATGGCATAGCGTATGGATCTTGAACTGTGGTTCTGCGATGGCTGGTATACATGATGTCTTGAGGGTTTTGTTGCCATTTTTGTTGGCCATTTATCCAAGTTGAAGTTGGAAAATCAGCCATCCAGCGATGCCCCGAACCCATATGGTTAACAATCACATCTTTAATAATACCAATACCAAACTGCTTCGCTTCTTCTACTAAGGATTTGTATTCTTCGTTGCTACCAAAACGTGGGTCAATTTTATAAAAATTAGTGGTGGAGTAACCATGGTATGAATACTGGGCTTGGTTATTTTCAAGCAGCGGGTTTATCCATAACTGTGTGATACCTAGATCTTTGAAGTAGGGTAGTGACTTACGAATACCGAGAATATCACCACCATGTCGGCCATCTTTATCGTCACGATTGGCTGTTTCTAACATGTCTGGGCGATTATCGTTGTCAGGATTACCATTTACAAAACGATCAGGAGTGATGAGGTAAATAACATCTTTATTAGAAAACCCTTCACGCTGGCGTGAATCTGCCGCTCGGGCCTGAATAGGGTAGTCAAGGGTTTGAACTAGCAGATCATTATCAAACAAACCTATTTCAAGGGTTTGCGGCTTAGCATCCGTTAAGTCTAAATCGATAAAAAGATGATTGTTACTTGCTGACTGATGAACCGTTTTAAGTGCCACATTGGCAGATTTAACAAGTTTGACCTCGTAGGAACTAATATCTTCGCCATAGACTAATAACTGCAATTGGCTGTTTTGCATGCCTGCCCACCACGATTGTGGTTCAACGGTGACATTATTGATTTCAGCAGCGATTGCGCTAGTCATTAATAAATGAACCATCAAGGCTAGCGGAGCAAGTTTTCTAATAGTCATAAGTTTACCTTTGATGAAATTACAATTTATCAATAAATTGTTGATGAGACGGCATAGCGATGACAGCTCTATTGATGATTTGCTTAATATTGCCCAGATAATCATGTAAGTCTGCATCACTTACACTGTTAGCTAACGGGTTATAGTCTTTAGGCATAATGCCTTGGCCGAGCATTACCTGTATCCAAGCAGCTTCTGTAAACAATTCATCTTGGTAGCGACTGACAGTGCCAGTGGCTTTAAATAGTTCAATTTTTTGTTTAAGGCTGTCAGGTATCGCCATATCACGGCATTGCTGCCATAAATCATTGTGTGTTTCTTTTTGATTTAGATGGTAATGCAGAATGATGAAGTCGCGAATTTGTTCGAATTCTAATTTAGATTGGCGGTTAAACTCATCAACATTAGCTTGCTGAACGCCATTGTGGGGGAACAGCTTAGACAGACGTATGATGGCTGATTGAACTAAATGTAAGCTGGTGGACTCAAGTGGCTCTAAAAAGCCGCTTGATAAACCAATGGCAACACAGTTTTTATGCCACTGCTTTTCACGGCGTCCGGTTTTAAAATTGATTTTTCTGGGCTCTGCCAGCGGTTTTCCATCGAGGTTTTCAAGCAATAACGCTTTGGCTTGCTCATCAGATAAATATTGACTGCAATAAACTAAGCCATTACCAGTACGGTGTTGCAAAGGAATACGCCACTGCCAACCTGCATCATGGGCGATAGAGCGAGTATAGGGGGTTAATGCTTCAGTTCGTTCACAAGGTACGGCATAAGCACTGTCACAGGGCAGCCAATGCTGCCAGTTTTCATAACCCACATCTAATTGCTTTTCAATTAATAATGCAGCAAAGCCTGAGCAATCGATAAAAAATTCAGCGCTAATTATCTGGCCATCTTTTAATGACACGGATTCAATGCTGCCGTCATTGGCAAGGGTTGTGGAGGTGATTAAGCCTTCGATACGCTTAACTGACAGCTTTTCACTGTAGTTACGTAATAGCTTAGCGTAGAGGCTGGCATCAAAGTGATAAGCGTGGGTAATACCTGCTAAGGGCGACCCTTGTACCTGGTCCATTATGGAGAATTTATTATTTTTAGCTGCTTGGTAATTTAATGAGTAATCCCAGAATTGATTGACATCGGTTGGGTTAGATTTTTTCCAATAATGATGAAACTGAGTAAAGCCAATATCTTTACCGATATTGCCAAAAGCATGCATGTAGCTTTGTTGCTGGTTGCCCCAATTTTCAAACTCAATGCCCAGCTTAAAAGTGGCTTGGGTTTGCTTAATAAAGTCTGACTCTTTAATGCCTAAAACATTATTAAATATTTGCAGTGGCGGAATAGTCGCTTCACCGACACCAATGGTGCCGATATCTTCTGATTCAACCAAAGTGATATTAAGCTGGTGTTTGAATAACCTTGCCAGCATGGCAGCAGTCATCCAGCCCGAAGTGCCGCCACCAACAATTACAATGTTTTTGATCTTGTTATTATTCATGGTAATCGCCTTATATTTTTATTGTTTTTAAAGTAAAAAAGCCCCTGTAACAGGTTACAGAGGCTTTATTTCTACACTAAGATTAGAACTTGTAGTTCGCACCTAGCATGAAGTTACGGCCGTAATTTTGGTAATCACGTACATGACGAGCATCTTCACCCGTGTATGACGTGAATGGCTCGTTAGTTAAGTTATTCACTTGGAATAGCACTGATAGACCATATAGGGCATCAATACCACTTTCAGAGAAGTCATAACCAATTTGCGCATCTACTACGGTTTCAGCTTTAACATTAACATTTTGACGGGTTAAGCTGATTGCGGTTACTTCACCTAAGAAGTCACTACGGTAGCGTGAGCTAACACGTGCTTCAAAGCCTGAGTTTTCATAGTAAACCGTCGCATTGAAGGTTTTCTCTGAAAGACCAGGTAAAGTTGTTGGCTCGCTATCAGCCGTTTCTTTCACTTCACTGTCGTTGTAAGAACCACTTAATACCGTACCAAAGCCTTCTAGCGCATCAGCCCACATACCAAAGTCCATAGAGAATGACGCTTCAATACCTTGAACATAACCGCCTTGACCATTTTGCCATTGCTCAAATCGACCTACAGGGTTATCACCTGGGTTTTGAGGTGGAACAATGTCGGTAAAGTCAATAAATGCTGTTTGCTTATAAGTGTAGTTTTCTAAGTCTTTATAGAATACCGCTAATGCAAAGTAGCCTTGATCACTGAAGTAGTTTTCGTAACTGATATCGTACTGGCGTGCTAACCATGGGCGCAACTGAGTATTACCCGCATTACCTGACCAGTTAACGCCGTCAGTTGGATTAGCTTCATAGCTATAACCAATGTTGGAGTTCATTTGGTCCATACGAGCGCGGGTCAAGGTACGAGCTGCAGATACGCGCAACATTTGGCCTTCAGCAACTTCAAAACCTAAGTTAAAGCTAGGTAACCATTCAGTATAAGATGCGCTGTCGTAGTTGGCGTTAGTAACCAGTTCGCCATTTTCTAACGTAGACGCAGTACCATTAGAGCTTTGGTCTGTTTGAACCGCTTGAACACCGAAGTTACCTGTAAAAGGTATATCGTAAACATCAGTATCAATAGTAGCCATTACAAATGCAGTAGTGACTTCTTCACTGACATCCCATGAGTTAACTGCACGGCTAGCATCAACATCGGCTACGTCTGTTTCAATGTAGTTACCGTCATTGTAAAAAGCTAATGAGTCATAGCTTAATACGTCACCCATACCAAAAAAGTCTAGTGAAGTTGATCCTAATAGGTATTTATCAGGGACCGTCATAACATAGTTTGGATCGGTGCCATCATAACCTTTAAGGGTTAGGAAGTAGCCTTTATCTAATTTTGATTTTTCACGCTCAGTGTAATTCACACCAAATTTCACACTGCGAATCGCACTGTCATCAAAAATATATTCAGCAGCTAAACGGAAAGACTGTAATTCATCTTCAATTTCTGGTTTGTTAATGAAGCCGTCTTGAGTATTCGCTCCCAGTGGGCTACCCCAACCAAGCGGATCGCCTAGCTTGATGACATTTGGATCAGAGTAATCCAAACCGTGAGTAAAGTTGTAGCTACCATCACCATTGTAAGCAAAGCCTAAATCATCAACTGCGCCAACGCCTGTGCCACGACCGGTACCACTGTAGCTTTCCATACCAATATCAGTACGTTCGGCTTTAGATAGACCGATGTCAGCTTCAACATTCCAGTTATCATTGATTTGAAATTTGTTATTCCAGCCAACTGATAGCGATTCTGCATCACGTTTGTTAACGTCGTTGCGAACAACAACTTCAGCACCATTAATAGTCCCACTTGTAAGTAAACCATCTTCAGATTCACCTGCTGTAAGGCCACCATTTGCGCCCCAAGCTGCTGGGATTTCGATACCACGTAAACGTTGGTCATCTGTAAATTTAGAGTAATAAAGATCTACTGTTGTATGGTAAAAATCATTCGGTGCATATTCAAACACTGCTAATACACCGTCTCGCTCAAGTTCACTTGAACGTACAAATGGTTTTGCACCGCCTAAACCTGCAAAACCTGCGGCTTCACCAGAATCATCAGCGTTGTAGTAAGGTTCACCGCTAGCATTTATATGTTTGTATAAATCAGGGTAACCCCATGCTTGCCAGCGCTCTTCTTGGTTAGGCGACATCATGCGTGCATAACCTAATGCAATACCAATAGTGTCATCAGCAAATTGGTCAATATAAGAAATACTGCCACGGTAACCGGTATCATCAGAACCGCTATTTAACGCACCAAGGTCATTCATTTCACCACGTAAACCAATAGCGAATGTTTGTTCACCATGGGTTAGCGGGCTGATTGTTTGCATATCAACCGTGCCACCAATAGCTTGAGCCATAACGGTTGCATCAGGTGTTTTGTATACCACAACACGATTTAATAATTCAGAAGGGTATTGGTCAAATTCAACACCACGGTTATCGTTAACAGACGCTTGTTCGCGGCCATTAAGTGTCGCGGTAGTGAAATCCGGCCCCATGCCACGGATTGAGATGACGTTTGCGCGGCCATCAAGGCGCTGAGCCGAAACACCTGGTAGACGTGCAAGTGATTCTGCGATACTGACATCAGGTAATTTACCGATATCTTCTGCAGAAATAGCTTCAACGATTGAAGATGAAGACATTTTTAATGATTGTGATTCTTTTAAACTACGACGAATACCAGTGACTTTTAATACTTCAATTGATTCATCAGCAGTTGCAACATCTTCTGCTTCAGCAGCGTAACCGTACATACTTGTACTGGCAGCTACCATTGCTAACGTTAGTAAGCTTGGTTTAAATAGCGACATCCATCTTTCCCCTTCTGAATGGCCAGCAGCCCTTTTTATAAGGTCGAGCTGCTAGATTTCTATTATTTATAATTACAGTCTTTATAGTATTTTTACTTCAGCTTGCTTAAATGACTGCATAAGCGCTGAGGTTTATTTCCACTTTGTTGCGGAACAGTAAAGATACTACTCCTAGCATTCTTTCATCGACAACGTTATGCATACGTATTCAAAGCTTTTGTAGACTTTAAATGGCCACTTTATTACTTTTTTTTAACATTCAAAAGATAGTTTATGTATTGGTTAAGTTATTGAATATTAGCATTTAAGTGCTTGGTTTGTATTTTTAAAATTCGTATTAATTCTTTGCATACGTATGCAGCTCTATTGAACCTGATTTCACTATTCACGTATCCTCGAGGCAATTAAATAATAATGACGACCAGTTACTAGGTCGCAACATAGGGTTAACCATGGGTGAGGTAGCTATATGGTTAATGCTTTTATTACAGAGGGCGAGTAATGAGTCAGTTATCATGGTGGCGCGGCGGAGTGATATATCAGGTATATCCACGAAGCTTAATGGATTCAAATGGCGACGGAGTCGGTGATCTACAAGGAATAATTACCAAACTTGATTACATTGCTAGTTTGAATGTTGATGCAATCTGGATATCGCCCTTTTTTAAGTCGCCAATGAAAGATTTTGGTTACGACATCAGTGATTATCTCGATGTTGATCCTATGTTCGGCACAATGGAAGACTTTGACGAACTGATTGAAAAGGCACATAAGCTCAATATCAAAATAGTCATCGATCAGGTATTAAGTCATACATCTGACGAGCATGCCTGGTTTAAACAAAGTAAATTAAGTCGTGATAACGACAAATCTGATTGGTATGTTTGGGCCGACCCTAAAGAAGATGGCACCGCGCCTAATAACTGGTTAGCTATTTTTGGTGGTTGTGCTTGGGAGTGGGAGCCGCGTCGTCAGCAATATTACTTGCATAACTTCCTAAAAAGTCAGCCTGATTTAAATTTCCATAACCCTGAAGTTCGCGCTGCAGTGCTTGAAAATGTCGATTTTTGGCTTAAAAAAGGCGTTGATGGTTTCCGCTTAGATGCGATTACTTTTTGCTATCACGATGAGCATCTGCGTGATAATCCAGCTAAACCCAAAGATCAACGCCAAGGTCGTGGCTTTAGTGAAGATAACCCTTATGCCTACCAATATCATTATTACAATAATACCCGTCCACAAACTGTCGGCTTTATTGAAGAGCTGCGCGCACTTATTAATCAATACCCAGGCGCCGTGACCTTAGGCGAAGTGTCAGCAGAAGATTCTTTAGCGACCATGGCTGAATATACCCAAGGCGATGATCGTTTGCATATGGCCTATAGTTTTGAGCTATTAACCAATGATTTTAGCGCGGCTTATATTCGCCAAACAGTTGAAGAACTGGAAGCCAGTATTGGTGACGGTTGGCCGTGCTGGGCCATAGGTAATCATGATGTGCAACGCGTTGCGACCCGCTGGGGCAAAGGTGAAACTAATCCCGCCATGGTTAAAATGCTCAATGCGATGTTGTTTTCGCTGCGAGGCAGCGTATGCAGTTATCAAGGTGAAGAATTAGGCTTAACGGAAGCGCCTATTGAGTTCAGTGAGCTGCAAGATCCATTTGGGATTACCTTCTGGCCAATGTTTAAAGGCCGTGATGGCTGCAGAACCCCAATACCGTGGTCGAAAGATCATCAACAAGCGGGTTTTTCTGACAGCAGTAAACCTTGGTTACCTATTCCTGCTGCACATAAAGCTATGGCTGCAGATGTTCAAGAAGCAGATACACAATCCAATCTACATGCTTATCGCCGCTTTTTAAAATGGCGTAAGCAATATCCTGCATTGGTGATGGGTGATATTAGCTTTATTGATGTGGATTCTAACCTTTTGGTATTTGTACGTACCTTTGAAACTCAAAAAATGCTGGTAGTATTTAACTTAGATAATAGTGCCAATACATTTGATGCCTCTGCATATGACATTGTTGCAGTTAAAGATGATCACGGTCTTGAGTCTGCATCTTTGCAAGCTGATGCTAAACTAACATTAAACGCATTTGGAAGTTTCTTCGCATTAATTAAATAATGTAACGATAAAACAGCAGCTTAATCGGTTGCTGTTTTTATATGTGTTGTAGGTTTTTAATAACAAGATTCAGTTGCCAGTAGACATGCTAGTAATTGGTGATAACAACGATAACAAGAGAGTTCATATTATGGCTTCAGCTATTCCAACGGGTTCAACAACAGTTAGCAGTACTGGCGACGGTAGTTACCGTTTCGCACTAGTATCGTTAACCTCACTATTTTTTATGTGGGGATTCATTACCTGTCTTAATGACATACTAATCCCTCATCTAAAGGCGGTATTTTCATTAAGTTACACTGAAGCCATGCTGATTCAGTTTTGTTTTTTTGGCGCTTATTTCTTAGTGTCATTACCTGCTGGCAGTCTGGTTAAAAAGATTGGTTATCAAAAAGGCATTGTGTCCGGTTTAGTTATTGCTAGTATCGGTTGTGCCTTATTTTACCCTGCTGCAGCATTGGAAACTTACGCGTTATTCTTAGGGGCATTGTTTGTTTTGGCTTCAGGTATCACCATTTTACAAGTAGCCGCTAATCCTTATGTAAATGCACTAGGCTCTGAAGAAACAGCCTCAAGTCGTTTAAACTTAACCCAAGCCTTTAATGCATTAGGCACCACTGTCGCCCCATATTTTGGCGCTGTGTTGATTCTTTCAGTCGCAACGGGTGCCGTCGGTGAGTTAAGCCATGCACAAGCTGAAGCTGACGTGGTAAAAATGCCATATCTATTTTTATCTGCCACGTTAGCAGTTTTAGCTGTGATTTTTTCACAATTAAAGTTGCCTATTATCCAATCTCATACCGCAGTTGAAACAGATGGTAAGGTTACTTACAAAGGTAAAACCAGCGCGTTGCAAAGCATTCACTTAGTATTGGGCGCGGTGGGCATTTTTGTTTATGTTGGCGCTGAAGTATCAATTGGCAGCTTTTTGGTTAACTTTTTAGGTGAAGAGCACATTGTAGGGCTGCAAGAAGCTGACGCTGCAAAATACATTACCTATTACTGGGGCGGGGCTATGATTGGGCGCTTTATTGGCTCTGCGCTTATGCAAAAAATACCTGCAGGCACCATGTTAGCCTTTAATGGTTTAATGGCTGCGACCTTAGTATTAGTTGCTATTAATACCAGTGGTGAAGTGGCCATGTGGGCAATTTTAGCGGTTGGCTTATTTAACTCCATTATGTTCCCAACTATTTTTAGTTTGGCTTTAAGAGACTTAGGCCCACATACTTCGCAAGGCAGTGGCTTTTTATGTTTAGCGATTGTTGGTGGAGCAATCATCCCATTATTACAAGGGGTAATGGCTGATACCATGGGCATACAACCGGCGTTTATTCTTCCTGTAGTGTGTTATGCATTTATCATATTTTACGGCGCGAAAGGCTCTAAAATGTAACCTTTAAGCTGACGCTTTATATCAGGCAGCCTAACGGCTGCCTTTTTGTTATTTCACCGCCAATAAATAGGAATCAATACTTGCTTAAAAGGCGGTTAACTCCTATGATCCATGCGCTTTTTCTGTTTTATCTTATTTCTATAACTCGTTGAGATCCCCCAATGCTAACTTACCCGCTCTCAGGCAGTTCATCTGAACTGGTCATTAATGTGTTAACTATGGTGCTAACTGAAGGTAAACCTTTAGATCGCGCTTATTCACATAACTTTTCAGGTATGCAATATCCACCTGCGGAGCTAGCAAGAATTACTCTCGTTACTGGTGATATTTTGCGTCGTTTGAACCTTTACTGCTATTTGGTTGATATCAAAGTAGAAGATATTGAACGTACCGGTTCTAAATTATTAAACGGCTGGCATTTATTCCACGATCTTGATTTACCAAAGATGGAATATGCATTACAAGTTGATAGCGCACAGTTTGCCGAGCGTCTAGAGGTTGCAAAAGCACAACCGGCTTTGTGGGATGGCTGCCCAGAGTGGCTTGACGAGTTAGGTGCTGCGCAACTAGGCGAAAAATGGCCAGCAGAAAGAGCGGCTTTAGCAACAGCGCCAAAACGCTATATTCGCGCTAACAGCTTAAAAGGCACCCGTGAAGAATTAAAGCAACGGTTAACTAAAGAGTTGGTCGCTACTGTAGAGGTTGAAGGCGTTGAAAGTGCGTTAGAGATACGTTCAGATTCTGCATTATTCAAAACTGAAGCCTTTAAACAAGGCTATTTTGAACAACAAGATGCCGGCTCGCAGCTCGTTGCTGCTGCAGTTGATGCAAAACCAGGTATGCGAGTTGTTGATGCTTGCGCCGGCGCTGGTGGTAAAACTTTGCACATTGCCGCACAAATGCAAGGTAAAGGTCGTTTACTTGCTATGGATGTTGAGCAATGGAAACTTGATAACCTCAAAATTAGAGCAAGAAGAGCAGGCGCGCATAATGTTGAAACCCGCATTATCGCTAGCAGCAAAACCATTAAACGGATGAAGTTGACTGCTGACAGAGTCCTACTCGATGTACCTTGTTCAGGTTTAGGGGTGTTAAAACGTAACCCAGATTCTAAATGGCGTGACACGCCAGAAAGATTACCGGTATTAGTTGAGCTACAAAAAGACATTTTGCAAAGCTATAGCCGAATGGTAAAAGTGGGCGGAATATTAGTCTACGCTACCTGTTCAATCATGCCTGATGAAAACAGAAATCAAGTTGATGCCTTTTTAGCTGCAAACCCACATTTTACATTATTAGATGATGAATTAATCTTGGTTGCTGAGCATGGTTTTGATGGTTTTTATTTAGCAAGAATGGAACGCATAAGCGAAGTGTAAATTCATTGTTTTAAAATAAAATCATACCGAATAAAAACAGTGCAGTTAGATAACTTCACTGTTTTTTTATGCCTGCGATATATAGCCAATAAATGCAGCATTGCTTTAGTGATAAATGTTAGTGACTAGTCGAAGAGATTCATAATAAACAGATAGTTACTCGCTTAGTGTTGCAATTAACCTTAAGAGTGAATAATCTGCATTAACCGTAAGTAATAAAGTCAGATGGTATATTTTCAAAAGGAATTTTATGGATAGCGGGCAAACTTTTGCATCACAATCAGCAAACTATGATGTGTTAACAACATGTGCTTCTAATAATGACCGTTATAGCCAAATTCTTACCATGCTCTTAGCGGGTTCCCCATTACGAGAAATTCTCCATTCATTAGTCTTATCAATCGAAGCGCAAAAGATTGGCACCAGAGCGTCAGTGCTATTAATGAGCAATGACAAGAAAAGGTTGTTAACCGGAGCGGCCCCCAGTTTACCGGAACAATATAACCAAGCTATTAATGGCATTGAAATTGGGCCGATAGTCGGTTCATGCGGCGCTGCAGCAGCCACCGGCGAAAGAGTTATTGTTGAAGATATCGCCACTCACCCGAATTGGGCACCTTATAAAGAATTGCCGTTAAAGGCAGGGCTAAAAGCTTGCTGGTCAGAACCCATTATCGACTCTACTGGCAACGTATTGGGCACTTTTGCCATGTATTACGATACCCAAAAGTCACCATCAGCATTGGATTTAGAGCTAATCCAAGAAGCCGCTCGATTGGCAAGTCTTGCCATTGAACGAAGCCAAGGACTACACCTACAAACACTCACCAGTAAAATATTCAATAAACTGCCTATGGGCTTATTGATCGTTAACGAAAACAATACCATTTTGTTTATTAACCCTGAGTTTAAAAGTATCTGTGGCGATATTACTGTTGACTCAGAGAGCTTTGAACCAAAGCGCTTTTTCGAACATTCTCAGCAAGAAAATATCACGTCTTTAATGAAAAACCTTGCTATCGGTAAAACTTGGCAAGGTGAGTTAACAGGCCGCAAACGTAATGGCAAGACCTTTGATGCTGAAGTAACGGTAACCTCATTTAGGGATTACCATGGTGAACAAAATTGTTTTTCTTGGTTAATTGCTGATATCAGTGAACACAAAGATGCCAGCAAGCTTATCCATTTTCAGGCTAATAATGATGCATTAACCCGCTTGGCCAATCGTCGTTATTTTGTTGAGAAAATCTATGATTATGTTTGGCAGCAAGAGCGCAGCAAGCAAACTGGGGTAGGTTGCTCAATCATATTGATGGATATTGATAATTTTAAACTGATAAATGACAGCTTAGGTCATGAGTGTGGTGATCGATTATTAATTGAGGTAACCAAAAGATTAGCCCCGCTGTTTCCTGATATGTGCACTTTTGCCCGAATAGCAGGTGATGAATTTGGCGTGTTCTTACAAGGTAAAGTGTCTGCAGACGAACTCATTGAACTTGCCAAACAAATCAATCAAGTTGTAAGTGATGTTTTTTGGCTTGATCGTAAAGCTATCCAAACTTCTATGAGTATTGGTATCTCACGTTATCCTGAAGATTCTACTGAGGTTGATGCTTTAATTAATTGCGCCAGCCAAGCAATGCATAATGCTAAGCTTAAAGGCCGAAATGGTTATCAATTTTTTGATCAAAGCATGCAGAAAAATGCAGAAAGAACCGCTTTTTTAAACATGGAATTAAACAAAGCCTTAAGTCATGATGCTTTTGAACTGTATTTTCAGCCCATTTTGTCGGCTAAATCGACGCATGTTGATAGCGCTGAAGTGTTACTTCGTTGGCCGCTTAATGGTGAGTTCATTTCGCCAGAAGAATTTATACCTATTGCTGAACAATCAGGGCTGATTGTCCCAATCGGTAAATGGATTAGGCGACAAGCGCTAGATTTAATTTATGACTATTGGCAACAAGGACGTGCGATTAGTTTGTCAGTAAATGTCTCTACTAGTGAATTTATCACTGCAGAGTTACAACAACAATTCATTAGCTTTTTTGAAGAGTATCTGCTGGAAACATCCATAGCAAACTTTCCATTTCATTTATTAACCATAGAAATAACTGAGTCAGTAATGATGGAGCAGCATGAGAAGGTTGAACAGCTGCTGAGTCGATTAAGAAATTGGGGCATCAAAATTTCAGTGGATGATTTTGGTACCGGCTATTCTTCTCTATCCTATTTAGCTAACTTTCCGGTAGATCAAATCAAAATCGATAAAAGTTTTATTCAAAAAATTGAGCAGGGTCCTAGACATAAGGCGCTAGTGGAAGCAATTACGACCATGAGCCATGCACTTGATTTATCAGTCACTGCAGAAGGTGTTGAAACCCAAGCACAGCTGGATTTTGTTAAGCAAAACAATGTTGATGCTATTCAAGGCTACTATTTCTATAAGCCTTTGCCTAAACAGGCGCTCATCGAATTACTCGCACAATAAATTCAGCAATAGTAATACAGTAAAACTACTCTCCTTGTATTGTGACAAGTAGTTTTCTGCTGCCGCCATGATTGCGATGTTCACCTAAATACAGCCCTTGCCACATTCCTAATGCTAATTGACCATGGGTGATGGGTAGGGTTAATTCACAGCCCAGTAAACTTGATTTTAAATGGGCTGGCATATCGTCACTGCCTTCATAAGTGTGGATGTAATATGGTTCATTCTCTGGCGCCACATTATTAAAGTATGCTTCAAAGTCTTGCCGAACAGTTGGATCTGCATTTTCGTTTACAGTAATGGAAGCTGAGGTGTGTTGCAGCAATATGTGCACTAAGCCAATATCAAACCTTGCTAATTCGGGTAATTGAGTTAATACCTCTTCAGTAATTAAATGAAAGCCACGAGCTTTTGGCTTTAATGATATTTGTTTTTGGTACCACATATAAGTCTGCTTTTAATCGCTATTTTGATGATGAATTGTAGTGAATTTCAGCGATTTGACCAACAGTAGAAAGCACTAATTTTAAACATTGTAGTAGGATAATGAACTGTAAGCATAAAGTATGACTAAAATGACTCATATTAGCCATTGTAATTACTGTAACCCTTGCTGAGTGTTGGCTTGAGGTGCTCACTGGTTTTAATTAATAAACGCTAACTAAAATTGCGCATTTTATTAAGTTAGCAAAGTGCTTGCTCAGTGGTGCTGATAAAGTGGACGATTCTGGATGGATATTGCTTGTAAACAGCTTAAGATACAAATTGTTGCATAATTGTTTGATCCATAAAAAAAGCTGCTCATTGAGCAGCTTTTTAGTACTTAAACCATCAGATATTGATTAGTTTAGCAGGCTTGTTGGCTCGGTAAACTCAAGTGCTAATGCTTCAGCAACTTCTTTACAAACAAGCTTTCCGTGGATGACATTTAAGCCATTTAGTAGGTGCTTATCTTGAAGCAATGCAGACTTATAACCTAAGTTTGCAAGCTTAATAATGTAAGGCAGCGTGGCATTGTTTAATGCAAAAGTAGAGGTGCGAGCCACAGCCCCAGGCATGTTTGCAACACAATAATGAACTACATCATCAACGATATAAGTTGGTTCTTGGTGAGTGGTTGCATGAGATGTTTCAACACAACCACCTTGGTCAATTGCGACATCAACAATTGCGCTGCCAGGCTTCATACGGCTAATCATATCGCGGGTCACAAGTTTTGGCGCAGCAGCGCCAGGAACCAGTACACCACCAATGACTAAGTCTGCTTCTAATACGTGGCGTTCAATGGCATCAGCAGTAGAGTAAATGGCTTTAACTGCAGAACCAAATTGTACATTTAAACGACGTAGAGCATCGATACTACGATCAAGCACAACCACGTCAGCGCCCATGCCTACAGCCATTTGTGCAGCATTAGTACCGACCATGCCGCCGCCAATAATAACTACTTTGGCTGGTTCAACACCTGGAACACCGCCCAGTAACATACCGCGGCCGCCTAGTGATTTTTCAAGTGCACGCGCGCCTGCTTGAATCGACATACGCCCAGCAACTTCTGACATTGGCGCTAATAAAGGAAGGCCACCACGGTCATCTGTTACGGTTTCATAGGCGATACAAACAGCCTTACTTTTTATCAAATCTTCAGTCTGTGGTAAGTCTGGTGCAAGGTGTAAATAAGTGAATAGAATTTGGTCTTCACGCAGCATGGCGCGCTCAATAGCTTGTGGCTCTTTAACCTTCACTATCATATCTGATTGAGCAAACACTTCAGCTGCGGTTGCTAAGATTTCTGCACCGGCATCAATATAATCTTGGTTAGTAAATCCAATGCCAATACCTGCATCTGATTGAACAAATACATCATGACCTTTAATTGTTAATTCACGAACGCTTGAAGGAACCATACCAACACGGTATTCATGGTTTTTGATTTCAGTAGGGATACCAATAATCATTTTGAGCCTCTAATTGATTTTTACTCGTTTTTACGAGCCAGTAGTTATTATATTCGATGACCTGAACGTGCTTATTTCAGGGAAGTCTAGTATAGTGCCCCTGACGCAGTTTATGCTGCTAAACTTTACACATTAAAAGATGAATATGTTGTTTTTGTGCTAAAGCAAGGTTAATAATATGGCAAATAATAAGAAAAATTCTGTGAAAGATTTAGATCGGATTGACCGTAATATCCTCAACGAACTTCAGATTGATGGTCGCATATCAAATGTGGAGTTATCTAAGCGTGTTGGCCTGAGTCCAACACCATGTTTAGAACGAGTTAAACGTCTTGAGAAACAAGGATACATTAATGGCTACACTGCATTAGTTAATCCTCATTACTTAGGTGCATCGTTACTTGTATTTGTGGAAATCACCTTAACTCGAGATACCCCTGATATTTTTGAACGCTTTAACAAAGCCGTTCAGTTGTTAGATGATATTCAAGAATGTCATTTGGTTTCTGGCGATTTTGATTACCTACTAAAAACCCGCGTATCAGATATGTCAGCTTATCGTCGTTTGTTAGGTGAGACATTACTTAAGTTACCATCAGTTTCTGATACTCGTACTTACGTGGTTATGGAAGAAGTTAAGCAAACTAATAAAGTTGCCTTAAATTTATTAGCTGATACTTACTAAATTTAATAACCAATAAAAATAAAGGGCACTGCCCTTTATTTTTTTGCCAAAAATTTACAGCAAGCTTAATCTTAGGCTTAAAAGTAACCAACTTAAGCCAGATTAAAATTATTTATCTTCTACAGTCATCTATCTGAAAACATTAGGTTGAGCTTGGCATCCGCGCGTTGCATAATCACTGCATACACATTGATATTCTGTTATTGTTATCATTCTTTTTAAATCTTATTTGGGTGTTTTCGTTTGTCTCAGGGAAATAGTCTTCAAACACTTAGTGGCCTTCAGCGTCTTTTGGAAGGTGGGTTGATCATTTGTTGCATGACTGCAACTTATATTCTTATTGCACTTAGCAGCTTCGATCCTAATGATCCCGGCTGGAGCCAGTCGCATTTCCAAGGTGAAATCAGTAATCTAACTGGCGCAGTTGGCGCATGGACAGCAGATGTTCTATTTTATTTTTTCGGCTTCATAGCCTATCTCATACCAATAATTATTGCTGCTTCTGGCTGGTTCATTTTTAATCGTACTCACAAGCTGTTTGAAATCGACTATTTTTCTGTCGGTTTAAGGATTATCGGTTTTTTACTGGTGGTATTTGCATTGGCAGCGTTAGCGAGTATGAATGCCGATGACATGTATGTATTTTCTGCTGGCGGAGTGGCAGGGGATGTGATCAGCCAAGCAATGATGCCTTACTTTAATAACCTTGGAACAACTTTATTACTGCTATGTTTTATCGGCGCAGGCTTTACTTTAACTACCGGTATAAGCTGGCTAACCGTTATTGAAAGTACAGGTCTAGCCACTATTTGGTGTGTTAAAAAGATCATTAGTATCCCAAGTTATTTATCAGCTAGTAACGAAACCGAAGATACCCGCGGCTTTATGTCTGTCGTTGATAAATTTAAACAGGACCGTGGTGACGATGCTGGCAACGTAAAGCATGACAAAGCTGAGCTTGATGCTGCAGCAATTGATCTCACTAGTATGCCGCATAATGAGGCTGAAGTTACTGCAGCAATAGAAACTGATGAATTAGAAGAAAAACCCTCTCTTTTCAGCCGTATTAAATCGAAAGTGAAACCCAGTCGCGACAAAGAAGAAACTAATTTGGCAGGTGACTTAGAGCAAGATGTAGAGCCAAGCTTTGGCGCTGAAATAGACCATGAGGCTAAATTAACGCCACATAATGGTAGACTTGAACCCAAATTAAACGCCAGCAATGATCACCAAGACGATGATAATTTAACCCCAGCTTGGATCGCATCAGGGGATGCCCCCGCAGCTGATTTCACACAAGCGAATCATCATTTAAGTGAACAGTCTGAGGCTCATGTTAGTCATAGCGACTCGTTAGGTGAAGCATTCAGTCAAGCTAATAGCACAGGTGCAACAGCGACCTCGCAGCCAAACCCTGCCACTACAAAAGCTGTTGAGCAAGCGCGTATTGTTGAAGGAATTGTGGTGTTGCCAGGCCAAGAACCCCAAATAGTTTATGGCCAAACTAAAGTTGAAATGCCGCCACTGCCAAGTATCACCTTATTAGATGTACCTGATAGAAAAGAAAACCCAATTACCAAAGAAGAACTAGATATTGTCGCGAGGTTGGTTGAAACTAAGCTGGCTGACTTTAATATTGTCGCTAATGTTGTTGGGGTATTCCCAGGCCCTGTGGTGACTCGATTTGAACTTGAATTAGCCCCTGGTGTCAAAGCCTCAAAAATCACTAATTTGTCGAAAGATTTAGCCCGTTCATTGTTAGCAGAAAGTGTCCGCGTTGTTGAGGTTATTCCAGGTAAAGCCTTTGTGGGTCTTGAATTGCCTAATAAATTCCGTGAAACGGTATTTATGCGCGATGTTTTAGACTCTAAAACCTTTGAAGAAAGTAAATCTGATTTATCCATGGTGCTGGGACAAGATATTGCTGGCGATCCCGTGGTGGTTGATTTAGGTAAAATGCCGCATTTATTAGTTGCCGGTACTACAGGTTCGGGTAAGTCAGTTGGCGTCAACGTGATGATCACCAGTATCTTGTATAAGTCTGGTCCTGATGATGTGCGCTTTATCATGATTGATCCGAAAATGTTGGAGCTTTCCGTATATGGCGGTATTCCACATTTGTTATGTGAAGTCGTCACCGATATGAAAGAAGCGGCTAATGCACTACGTTGGTGTGTTGGTGAAATGGAGCGACGTTACAAGTTAATGTCAGCGCTTGGCGTACGTAATTTAAAAGGTTATAACGCTAAAATTAAATCAGCCATAGAAGCAGGTGAACCGATAGTTGACCCATTATGGAAGTCATCTGAAAGTATGGATGAACAGGCCCCTGAGTTAGAAAAATTACCCTCTATTGTGGTAGTGGTCGATGAATTTGCTGACATGATTATGATTGTCGGTAAAAAGGTTGAAGAGCTGATTGCCCGTATTGCGCAAAAGGCCCGTGCAGCGGGTATACACTTAATCTTAGCCACCCAAAGACCTTCAGTGGATGTCATTACTGGTTTGATTAAAGCAAACGTGCCAACACGTATCGCTTTTCAAGTGTCATCAAGAATTGACTCTAGAACCATTTTAGATCAGCAAGGCGCAGAAACACTACTCGGTATGGGTGATATGCTGTACTTGCCACCAGGTACCAGCGTACCTATTCGTGTCCATGGTGCTTTCATTGACGATCATGAAGTCCATAAAGTCGTTGCAGACTGGCATGCTCGTGGTAAGCCACGTTATATTGAAGAAATCCTTAATGGCGTCAGTGAAGGTGAGCAAGTATTGCTGCCTGGTGAAGCTGCAGAATCTGATGATGATACTGATCAGTTATATGATGAAGCGGTTGCGTTTGTCACTGAAACCCGCAGAGGTTCAATTTCAAGTGTGCAGCGTAAGTTTAAAATTGGTTATAACCGCGCGGCGCGGATTATCGAAATGATGGAAACCCAGGGGATTGTCAGTACACAAGGTCATAATGGTAATCGTGAGGTTTTAGCTCCTCCGCCACCGAGAAACTAACCTCGGACCGAACATAACAATCACTGCGCTTATAGCCAGTTTGGCCAAATAAACCGTTATAATGAAGCCATTAATAATCAACCTTATAAAGAAAAAGCCTTAGTGACAAAAAGCATAGCCACTAGCCTTAAAAGTTTATCGCTAAGAATTAGCAATACAGTATTAGGAATTTATATGAACAAGCGTTTTGCTGTTGTTACAGCCTTAGCATTATTATTGTCAGGCAACGCGTTAGCTGATGAATCAGCGCAATTGCGTGATCGCTTAGCCAAAGCCGATTCATTAAAAGCTGATTTTACCCAGCAAGTTACCGATATAAACAATAAAGTCATTCAGTCAGGTAAAGGGGTATTTGCCCTTGCTTATCCAAACAAATTTTACTGGCATTTAACTGAGCCTGATGAGTCGCTCATTGTGGCTGACGGTAAAGATTTATGGATTTATAACCCTTTTGCTGAAGAAGTTTCAGTCATGGATTTTGCCGATGCTATTGACGCATCTCCAATGGCTTTGTTAGTTCATCGCGATGAAACAACTTGGTCTCAGTATCGTGTTGAGCAAATTCAGCCAGAGTCAGCTAAAGCCTGTTATTCCATTAAGCCCAAAGCGGATGATTCAAGTGTGGTGACTGTCACTGTGTGTTTCAATGAGGCAGAGCTTACTGATTTTAATTTGTTAGATGAGCAAGGCAATTACAGTCAGTTCACGTTAACAAATCAAACCAAGGTTGCGGCAGACGAAAACGGCTTATTTGAATTTACCGTACCGGCAAACGTTGATATTGACGATCAACGTTCAAGCCTAGCTCAGTAGATTATAGTGTCTACTTTAGGTTTCGATTTTGCCCCAGACTTTCGTCCTTTAGCCGCAAGAATGCGCCCAAGGGAGATAAGTGAGTATGTAGGGCAGCAGCATTTACTCGGTAAAGGGCAACCACTGCGCCAAGCACTTGAGGCCAATCGAGCTCACTCTATGTTGTTATGGGGCCCTCCTGGCACAGGTAAAACCACCTTAGCTGAATTGGTGGCGCATTATGCCAATGCCCATGTTGAGCGGATATCTGCGGTAACCTCAGGCGTTAAAGAAATTCGCGCCGCCATTGAGCAAGCTAAAGCGGTAGCACAGAGCCGGGGTCAGCGTACATTATTGTTTGTGGACGAAGTCCATAGATTTAATAAAAGCCAACAAGATGCGTTTTTACCTTTTATCGAAGACGGTACTGTTATTTTTGTTGGCGCGACCACTGAAAACCCATCTTTTGAGCTCAATAACGCCTTATTGTCTCGTGCCAGAGTTTATTTAATCAATCGCTTAGATGGCGATGATATTGCCGCGATTATCAATCAAGCATTAATGGATACTGAGCGTGGTTTTGGTAAACGTGGTTTTACTATTCCTGAAACAGTAATGCAGCAGTTAGCTTCAATTAGTGATGGTGATGCGCGCAAAGCATTAAATTTACTCGAGTTAATGAGTGACTTGGTTGCTGATAACGGTGAATTTACTCAAGAGATGCTGACGCAAGTCGCTGGGCATCAAATGGCCGCTTATGACAAAAATGGCGATCAATTCTATGACTTGATTTCAGCGGTGCATAAGTCAGTGAGAGGCTCAGCCCCTGATGCTGCTTTGTATTGGTATTGTCGAATACTTGAAGGCGGCGGCGATCCTCTCTATGTAGCACGTAGACTATTAGCCATTGCCTCTGAAGATGTGGGTAACGCCGATCCAACCGCAATGAATATCGCGCTCAATGCTTGGGATTGTTATCACCGCGTTGGCCCTGCTGAAGGTGAGCGTGCTATCGCCCAAGCCATTGTTTACTTGGCCAGTGCGCCAAAAAGTAATGCGGTTTACACCGCCTTTAAAGCAGCAAGAATGCTTGCAAGCGAAACAGGGCATGAATCAGTGCCAGATCACTTACGTAACGCGCCGACTCAATTGATGAAAAATATGGGTTTAGGGGCAGGGTATCGCTATGCTCATGATGAACTAGGTGCCTACGCAAATGGGGAGAATTACTTCCCTGAGTCAATAAAAGATAGCCAATTGTATTATCCAACCGAGCGCGGCTTTGAAAAAAGAATCAAAGACAAACTTGCCCATTTAGCAGAACTAGACCGAACCAGTGAGGTAAAGCGCTATGATTAGCATGAGCAATATCATGTTTGTGGCCCTTGGTGGTTCAATTGGGGCTGTTTTTCGTTATCTAATCTCAATTTTCATGCTTCAGCTATTTGGAAGCAGTTTCCCTTTTGGTACACTGTTGGTAAATGTATTGGGATCATTTTTGATGGGTGTGGTTTATGCCATTGGTCAAGCCAGCCAGTTAAGTCCTGAATTAAAAGCCATGATAGGTGTTGGATTGTTAGGCGCCTTAACGACTTTTTCTACTTTTTCCAATGAAACATTATTGCTAATGCAAGAAGGTCTTTTTGCAAAAGCTATTCTCAACGTGTTGTTGAACGTTGTACTGTGTATTTTCATGGTATATGTCGGTCAGCAGCTAGTTTTTTCTCGCATTTAACTATTAAGAATATAAAACATGTTAGATCCAAAATTTTTGCGTAACGAACTTGAAGTCACCGCTGAGCTGTTAGCTAAGCGTGGGTTTATCCTTGATATTAGCCGCCTTACCGCTTTAGAAGAAAAGCGTAAGTCGCTACAAGTGGCCACAGAAGAATTGCAAGCATCCCGAAATGCAATTTCTAAGTCCATTGGTCAAGCAAAGGGTCGTGGTGAAGATGTCAGTGAAATCATGGCTAAAGTAGGGGACTTAGGTGCTCAACTGGATGCGAAAAAATCTGAACTAGCTGAATTGTTAGCTGAGTTAAATGCTATTGCTATGAGCATGCCTAACTTACCAGATGACGCAGTACCAGCCGGTGCTGACGAAAATGATAACGTTGAAGTCCGCACTTGGGGCGAGCCAACTACATTTGATTTCGAAGTAAAAGATCATGTGAAACTGGGTGAAGATCTAGATGGGTTAGATTTTAAAAACGCCGTTAAAATCACCGGTTCTCGCTTTGTGGTAATGAAAGGCCAAATCGCACGCCTAAACCGCGCTGTGGGTCAGTACATGTTAGATCTACATACTGAAAATCACGGTTATTCAGAAATGTATGTGCCATTACTGGTTAACGAAGAAAGCTTATTAGGCACAGGTCAGCTACCTAAGTTTGGTGAAGATTTGTTCCACACTAAACCGGCCACTGAAGAAGGCCAAGGCTTAAGCTTGATTCCAACTGCTGAAGTACCTTTGACCAATGTAGTACGTGACACTATCGTTGAAGAAGCTGATTTACCACTTAAAATGACGGCATTAACGTCTTGTTTCCGAAGTGAAGCGGGCTCTTACGGCCGTGATACTCGTGGTCTAATTCGTCAGCATCAGTTTGATAAAGTTGAACTTGTTCAAATTGTTAAACCTGAAGATTCAATGAATGCGTTAGAAGCGCTAACAGGTCATGCTGAGAAAGTACTAGAAGGGCTAGGCCTTCCATATCGTACTGTGATTTTATGTACTGGCGACATGGGTTTTGGCGCTTCGAAAACTTACGATATTGAAGTGTGGTTACCTGCGCAAAACACCTACCGCGAAATCTCTTCTTGTTCAAACATGAAAGATTTCCAAGCACGTCGTATGCAAGCACGCTACCGTGGTGTTAATGACAAGAAACCAACTTTGGTTCATACCTTAAACGGTTCAGGCCTTGCTGTTGGTCGTACAGTAGTTGCTATCCTTGAAAACTACCAAAATGCAGATGGCTCTATTACCGTGCCTGACGTATTACGTCCGTATATGCGCGGCCTAGAAAAAATAGGCTAAGTCTTCGCTAGCGTTAAGGCGTTATCTGAGCCTAAAAAAAACCAAACATCATGTTTGGTTTTTTTGTGCCGTAAATTTAGCAGGTCTGGTTACATGATAGTTAAAGGCACTTAGCAGGTTTTGGTAAGCCTGCGATTTTAGTCGCCTGTTTAGCTGGGCCCACAGGAAAGAGGGTATAAAGGTATTTTGAATTACCTTTATCAGGCCCTAACGTCTGACCTATGGCTTTCACTAGCACGCGGATAGCAGGGCTTGTCTTGTATTCAAGATAAAAGTTACGCACAAAATTAACCACTTCCCAATGTTGCTCGGTTAATACGATATCTTCACCTGCAGCCAAAATAATTGCCATATCAGGTTGCCAATCAGCAACGTTTTTTAAATAACCTTGAGCATCAACTTCTATTTGTTGCCCATTAAATTCAATTGAATTTACCAAGTAATCACCTTCGTGTGTTTCAATGTAGCCAGTACAAACTGGTCATAATCAATAATTGAGATATTAGCGCTGCTAGGTAAAAGTGCTGTTAAGCCTCGAGCTTGTATATCTTCAGATAATATATAAATCTGTATATCTAGCAATTTTTGCTGCCAATGGTTTTGTAATAAGCAATTAATCGCATCGTCAGCAAGGATGATACTGTCTTCACTAGCGATATAACGTAAGCAGCAATTTAGCGCGTTGTCAGTGGTGGCTGAGGTTTGAATGTGATGTAAAATCATTAGTAAACCACCACTTCATCACTTTGCGCTAATAATTGCTTAATGGCATTGCTATCAGCTAATTGCGCCTCAAAATTAAACTTGTCTTCAGTGATGCCAAATTGTTTTGCTGACTGCTCACACACTAAAACGGTTTCAATATCATAAATATTAAGAGCTTTAAACGTCGATAGGTAATCTTTACTGCCGACTAATTCTGGCTGCTGATCTGCTAGCAGGTGCAGCACAGCTTCATCAGTAAAAACCACGCTAACTTGTTGCTCAAAACTGGCACTGAGTAACGCAAAGTCTAAGCCTTCACGGCTGGAACTATTGCCCAACGGGCTTTGTCTGAAAATAACGCAAATTTGCTTCATGTGGTTACCTTGCCAAGCAATTTAAAATCAGCATTAAAAGCACACTAATCGATCTGATGTTTCAATACCTGTGACCAGCTCACCTAAACCACCCATTTCAAATGGGGCGCTAGAATTGAACTGTGATTTAGTGTTTTCGATGGCATCTTGCTGTGACAGTACACCGCGGCGCAGCGCTGCTGACACACAATTTATCAACTGAATATTGTGTTCAGTTGCCAAGTTTTTCCATGCTTGGTGCAAGTCATATTCATCAGAGGCAGGACAGATTAATTGGCTACTATTAGTCACGCCGTCTTGATAAAAGAAAATACGCGTAACTTGATGGCCTAATGACAATACACTTGTCGTAAAGCGCAGCGCTCTAAAGCTCGCTGTTGAGCCATAAACCGTGCCATTAACTTGGATAATAAATTTATTCATAACAATAAAAAATGGCTCCTGTAAGGGAGCCATTTTAGCGTAGTAAGCCGATTAATCACAAGGTCAGAACCAAATGAATAATCAAGTAACTTAACGCCTAGTCATCATTACCCATGCCCATCAAGTGTAATAGCGCCATGAATAGGTTGATGAAGTTTAAGAACAACGAAATCGTTGCACGGATATAGTTAGTTTCGCCACCATTTACAATACGGCTTGTATCATAAAGGATTAAGCCTACCATCAACATTGCTACAGCAGCTTGAATAGCCATAAATGCAACACTGTTACCAACAAACATGTTGATCAGTGATGCGCCGATAACCACAATCAGACCAGCAAAAAGGAAGCCGCCCATGAAGTTGAAATCTTTCTTAGTGCTAATTGCATAAGCTGATAAAGAAATGAAGATAACTGAGGTTAAGCCAAACGCTTGCATAATAAGTTCAGGGCCGTTAGCTAAACCTGCGTAGTGGTTTAAAATGTATCCTAATGATGCACCTTGCATACCCGTAAAGGCAAAAATCCATGCAAGCCCTGAAGCATTGTCTGCTTTTTTCAGGGTCACCATCATCACCACGATACTACCAAGTGATAGTCCGATTGACATGAAAGGGCCAATGTTCATCATCATTGCTACACCAGCCATTACAGCGGCAAAGGCAAGCGTCATCGACAATAGCATGTAGGTATTTTTGATCAGTTTATTGGTTTCCATCGTTGTAGCTTGATGGCCCGATAAAGTTTGTTGATTCATAACAGTCTCCATAGACTCGAAAAAAACTGTAATGACGCAATAAGAGTCACTACAAAAGATATTTATTAAATTATTTAGATTTATAATACCTTAGCTTTAACACAGCTTAAAGGTATATAAGTGTCACTGTCATGTTAACTATTATTTAATGACACATGTTCATATAAAAAATTGTCCTAAACAACATTTTTACTAAGAAAGCTGAACTGAACATTAAATTATCATTACAACTTGTTAATAATGTCATCAAGATGCTGGCTTTGTGGTTATGCGAGCCACTCTTGATGTAACTTATCGGTATCACCTAAGTATTCTAAAACCCACTCAAGGGCTGGGGACATCTTTTCTTGATTCCACGCTAAACAGCAAGGGCTTGCATTTCTTGGATGTTCTAAGGTTTTTTCAATTAACACCCCAGAGTCGATAAAGGGTTTTGCCAGGTTTCTAGGCATATAGCCGATACCTGAGCCATCACGGAAACAATTGAATGCTCTTATCCAGTCAGGCACCACTAATCGGCGCTGATTGGCCAGCAACCAAGTTGTGCGTTTGGGTATTTCCCTTGAAGTATCTTCTAAGCAAATAGAGGGATAGATGCGTAATTCATCGTCTGTTAATGGGCGATCAATTTCAGCTAGAGGGTGGTTACGACTGACTAAAAACGACCATTGAATCTCGCGCATATCTTTATACTGATATACGCCGCCCACAGGGATAGCTGTAGTTGCACCTATGGCGATGTCACTGCGACCTGTTGCTAATGCTTCCCAGACCCCATTAAACACCTCAATACGGATGATGAGTTCAACATCGTCAAAGTGACGATAAAAGTCTGCAATTAGTACACTAATACGATCAGCGCGGACAATATTATCTAAAGCGATAGATAGAGTCGGTTGCCAGCCATTAGCGACACGTTGAGTGCTACGCTTTAAGTCATTCATGTCACCTAATAGCTCTCTTGCGTGGGCGACAAAATGTTTACCGGGTTCCGTTAAGCTGACACTGCGATGATGCCTTTCAAACAAAATGACACCAAGTTCATCTTCGATTTGTTTTACGGCATAACTGACTGCTGAAGGAACTTTGTGTAATTGATTGGCTGCTGCCGTGAAACTACCTAAGCGAGCGACAATGTCGATCATTTCCAATGCTTGTTCTGAAAGCATAGCTTGCTATCCTTTGCTGTGAAAATTTATGAATGCAGTCATCAAAACTAAACGTTTCACATTGCTTTTGCAAGTGATTAGACTGCACGCTGATTTTTAATTAAGCCACTTTCGGACACTTTTTTTATGAAAAAAGCATCATCTACCTCTGCCAATGTGCAGTACTTTATTTTATTAGGCTACTTAGCACTGTTAAGTATGCTGGGCTTTATTGCCACCGACATGTATTTACCTGCATTTCAAAACATAGCTGACTCATTTGATACCAGCTTAAACAACGTCGCTTTTTCATTAACGACTTTCTTAGCGGGTTTAGCTATCGGCCAATTACTTTATGGTCCATTAGTTGAAAAAGTAGGCAAACAAAAAGCCTTAATAATTGGTTTAGTTATCTTTGCAGCAGCCAGCGCCTTAATTGTCGCCAGTAACTCGATTATTATGCTTAATATCGCACGTTTTTTCCAAGCGTTAGGTGCCTGTAGTGCTGGTGTAATTTGGCAAGCTATTGTCGTTGAAAAATATGATGCTGAAAAAGCGCAAAAAGTGTTTTCAAACATCATGCCTTTAGTTGCGCTATCACCTGCTGTTGCACCTCTCATTGGTGCATCAATTGTTGATACATTTGGCTGGCGAGCAGTTTTCATTACTTTAGCAATACTTGCGGTTTTGCTTATCGTTATGACCAAGCTGTTAGTTGCACCAGAGAACAAACAAGCAGAACAAGAAGATAATATCAGCTATAAAACCATCTTAAAAAACACCCGGTTTTTAGGTAACGTGGTTATATTTGGTGCATTGTCTGCAGCATTCTTTAGTTATTTAACGGTATGGCCAAGTGTAATGATTAAATTTGGTTATGAAGCTAAAGCCATTGGCTTGAGCTTTATTCCACAAACCATCATGTTTATCGTGGGTGGTTACATGAGCAAAGTACTTGTTAAAAAATTCGGTACCACACAGGCGCTTAATTATTTATTGGGACTGTTTTTCTTTTGTGTTGCAACCATTGCAATAGCGACTTTGGTAATCCCAATGGAATCAATTTATCCGCTATTGGTAACCTTCTCATTACTTGCTGCAGCTAACGGTGCGACTTATCCTTTGGTCGTCAACAATGCCTTACAGCAGTTCAGTAAAAATGCCACCAAAGCTGCAGGTTTACAAAACTTCCTTCAGATTGGTATGGCGTTCGGCGCATCAAGTATTGTCGCGATGTTCGTACAATATAATGAAGTGACTATCGGTTTAGGTATCGTATTGAGTGCTGTTGTTGCTTACTTAGGCTATTTATTGTCAAAGCATGATAGTTGGGCTTCAGTAACAAATAACTTCATAAAGCCAGATCCTGCTAGCATCGCACTTCACGCTAATAAAAACAGCGCAGATTGATGCTAACTTAAGCAAACAGTAAAGAATCTTAAATTTATGCTTTACAGCAGCGAGTGAGATAGCTATTATCTCGCTCGTTCGGAGAGATGGCAGAGTGGTCGAATGCACCGGTCTTGAAAACCGGCATGGGTTTGTAGCCCATCTAGGGTTCAAATCCCTATCTCTCCGCCATATTAAATACGAGAAAAGCCGTTGATTATCAACGGCTTTTTTTGTTTCTGGCATTTGAGGGGCTTTCTGAGAGGATTGACTCAGACAATGTACCTGCCTTTCACATTAGCAGAGCTCCTAATAACGTGTACTTCACACGTATCTGTTTAGCCAAATCGTTACGCGATAAAGGCTTTCCTTTTGATATTAAAGTTTCTTTGTTGACTCGTGACAGAGCACAAGCGGTTATTCGTAATATCGATGTCGCTGGCACACTGAAAAAAATCATCAATAACATCGACCATCAAACCTGTATTAATGACTTTATTCGTTATGTTGATGAAGTGATTAACAGTCTTCGCAGTGAATTTGAGAAAAACAAGTTGGCCATCAGTACAAAGCCAGCAAGTTATAGAATCCCCATCAGAGACACTAAGCTGTCACAACACCGTGAAAGCACGGCTGTCGCCCAAGCAATGCCCGTGGTTACGTTACACGATGCACTTGCTGATTTTGTTACTTCAAAAGAGAAGTCAGGCATTAGACCACTCTCTATTAAACAACTTGAACAGCGAACCTTTCACTTCATTAAGTTACTGCCAATAATCGGTAACCGGTCACCAAAAAGCACTCAAGCTATTTGCACTAACGATATTACCTCGGCTGATGCGATGAAGTACCGTGATGAACTGCTTACGCAGGGCAGAAGCTATAAAAGCAATAAAGAATACTTAGCGGCCGTATTTCAGTTTTTTAAGTGGTGTAAGTTAATGAACTACTGCAGCCACAATCCTTTTGAAAATGTGACAGTAGGGCAAAAGCCCAAAGTTAAAGCCAACCAAGAAAGAGACCGTTGGGATACGAGTGAACTAAAAAGGCTGATACATTCAGCCGAATTTAAAGATTCAACAGCGGACTTTAAGTGGGTCACCCGATTGATGCTTTATGGCGGCCTAAGGCCATCAGAGGCGTGTCAGTTAAATTCCGTGATATCGTAACTACACTATTAATACAACACCTTAGTTTCGATGATTAGTAATTACTGTTTAATTTGATAGGGTTTTATTTGCGTCGCTTGTTGTAGATTACGCCGCTGAAGTTGTTCATAAAAGTTATCCATTTCTTGTTGGTATTCCCAAGATTGTTGCAATAGATTGTTTTGATTTAGCCCATTCCACTTATTCCATAATCTTGCTAGTTCAGATTGCGCTTGGGGCATTTGATCTACTCGATTTTTAGATTCATAAGGATCATTTTTCATATCGAAAAAACTGCGTCCAACATTCGGTAAAGGTTGATTCATATATTTATAATCTACTGTACGAACAGCATAGATACCACTGGCCTCTTCTAAACGCCAAAATAAAGCCTGATGAGGGCTACCTGAATTTTTACCCGTAAGGTAGGGGATAAGATTCACGCCATCAAGTTGTTTGTCTGATGCCTCTGCAATCGCCACAGACGTTGCCGCAATATCTAGAGATGACACTAATCCATCAAATGTTTGTCCTGGTTGAATTCTTTTCGGCCAGTGCGCAATGAAAGGAACGTGTATACCACCTTCTAGTAATGCAACTTTTCCGCGGCGAAAAGGGCCATTACTTGCCCAATTACTCTCTGGTTGCCACTCTTCAGGGTAAACTCCACCATTATCAGATAAAAAAATGATTAAGGTATTATTTAATAGTTCATTTTGACGAAGAGCGTTAACCACTAAACCAATACCTTGATCCATTACATCAATCATTGCCGCATAAATTCGTCTGTTGGGATCTTCAATATGACTATATTTTTCTATAACGAGTTCGGGGGCTTCTAGAGGGGTATGAGGTGCATTGTACGATAAATACATGAAAAAAGGCTTTTGCGCATTATCAGTAATAAATTTAGCGGCATCTTTACTTAACGCAGTTGTTAAATACTCATCAAATTCAGCTATACCGGTATTTCGCATAATCGGTAATGTATATCCATCACCTCCAACAGTGACTTTATTTGGCATATAGTGATGGCCACCATCTAAAAAGCCATAAAAATAATCAAATCCTCGATTATTAGGTTGAAATTGTGGTGCACCGCCGAGATGCCACTTTCCAATCACCGCAGTGGTGTATCCTACTGATTGTAATCGTTGAGGAAAGGTTTTTTCACTCAAAGTTAAGCCCATATATTTATCGTTAGGCGCATAAGTGACATTATTCTCCATCCCAAAACGGGCTTGATACCGTCCTGTTAGTAGACCAGCACGTGATGGCCCACAATACGGGTGAGTGACATAGCCATTTTTAAATATGATTCCATTTTTCGCTAGGTTATCTAAATTGGGTGTTTTTATTTGTGTTGAGCCTGTAAACCCAACATCACCATACCCTAGATCATCTGCAAGAATTACCACGATATTTGTTTTTTCAACATTTGCATAGGTATGAAAACTTATAAACAACAAAGTTATTAAGCTATAAATCACATGTTTTTTCATTATTCTAAACTTCCTTATTATGGTTATATTTTGGTTTACGGTAGGTATCCATACGGCTCATCGCTTGACCTTCATATTCACGTTTGAGTTGCCATAAAGGTCTCTCAAGAGTTAATTCCCACTTGAATAATGCTTTCATTAACGCTAGAACTTTTTCTGGATGAGAGGCGGCTAAATTATGTTGCTCTGCTTCATCTTTGGATAGGTCATACAGCTCTACAGGTCTATCAGGGAAACGCAGTAATTTTAAATCGCCATGGCGAATTGCAGCACGTGTTTCTTTTTTCCAATATAAAATATCATGTGGTCTTAATGCGTTATCTGTAGCTAGGTAGGGGAGTAAGTTAACCCCATTTAGCTGCATTTTAGGATCAACTTTGCCTTTGGCTGCGTTAATAAATGTAGGGACTAAGTCTAGTGAGCTAACTGGGTATGGGTAGTGAGTTTTTGATGTTTTAAGCTGCTTAGGCAGTTTTAATAACATTGGAACTCTTATTCCCCCTTCCAGGTGATTTGCTTTTGTGCCGCTTAGCGGAGCGTTATTAGCACTGTTTTGATCTGTTGGCCCACCATTGTCGTTTATAAAAACAACCAGTGTATTATCGATAACATTGTGAATTTTTAAGTGCTTGAGTAATGAGCCAACTGCTCGATCCATAGCAAAATTCATTGCAGCTAGCACTTTAAGTTGGCCTGATAAATTGGGGAAATGTGCTAAATCATTAGCCGTAGCTTGCATGGGCGCATGTACTGCAGAAAAGGATAATACCGCAAAAAATGGTTGTTGGTCCAAGACTGCCTGAGTGATGAAGTTATTGGTTTCCATTGCAAGTGCATCTGTCAAATATCCTTCATGTTCTACAAATTGCTTGTAATTTCTTTCCATTTTTAAAGCAGGGTGAACTTGATGTAATTTATTTGTGTAGGCGAAGTAATCTCGAGCGCCCCCGCGAAAGCCATAAAACTCATCAAACCCTCGTTGAGTTGGATGAAATTTGTCATGATTACCTTGATGCCACTTACCAAATAGCCCAGTACGATACCCAAGATTTGTAAGGTGATCTGCTATTGTCTTTTGCTCAAGAGGTAAGCCCATATCGTCACCGGTTAAACCTGATTTGCTCATGTAGCCGGTAACATTATTTTCTTCAAAACCAAAACGTTGTTGATATTTACCTGTGAGAATTCCTGCTCTAGACGGGCCGCAAACTGCTGCGGTGACGTATGCTTGGTCAAAAATAATGCTCTGTTGTGCCAGTTTATCTATTTCTGGTGTTTTCATCACTTTGCTGCCTTGAAAACCAAAGTCATGATATCCGGCATCATCAGCAATAATTAATACGATGTTAGGTTTTTCATTCGCATGAGCCACCAGGCTGAATAGCAATAAAAGCAGGCCAGTGCAGAGTTTAAGGTCATTAATCATAAAGAGCTTTTGTTTAGTGAAATTGCACTAGACACTAAAACAAGCAAATAATATTTGCATTAAATATCATCTTTAATGAATTATAAAATAATCTTTACATTTTAATTCAGGATCTTAGCAAATGATTAAGCAACATAAAAAGATTTATTGTTAACAATGTGTTGACTGTGTAAGTAGGCCATAGATATAGTTATAGGCTGGAATAAAACAAAATGATCAAACGCTTATGTACCACGTTGAATTAAATTGGGATATGTTACTGCGAACGGTACTCCCTTTTGTTGCGGCCAATATTTTTCTTATGGTGCTGGTTTATTTCACATTAGTCAGAGATCGCATAGGTAAGGCTTATCCATTTTATTGCTTATTTATCATCTGTTTTATTATCTTTTTGTGTGGACCTCTTATTAATATCATGCCATTAAATGAAGCGAGGCGAGGGTATGATATCGTACGCAACGTTTTATTGTTTACTGTGGGTATCCCTTGCTTACTCTATGCATTATTTTTGCAAGCAAAACAGCACATCTCAAAATTTCTGCTCATTACTCCAGTTATTTTAGGTTTTGCCTGGTGTTGTGGTTTTATTGTTGCTGCACCGTTATATCAGTACCACCCCAGTGAACTGCCTTGGTTAATAAGTGTTCAGAGCATTGACCATCAGATTATTTATTTATCGCAACTTGTTTTGATTATTATCCAGCTATTAGTGCCTTGTATTTTACTGTTAGGTAACAATCTTAAACCTTATGTCGCTACGCAGGTTTATGGTGCAATTACACTAAGTTTTTTCATGTGTTTAGGAAATGCGTTTGAGCTATGGATTGTTTATTACGCAGGAGCAAGTTTGAGTGCAATCATTTGGGCAAGGGCAGTATTTAATGATGTCAAATTTACAAATGCAAAAATTCACCGTCATACAAAGCATCACCAATCTCTAGCTTTGGCGCAGTTTACTGCTAATAATGAGCGTTGCTTTAGTCAATATTATCCCTATGAATTGAATAACACTTACCCGCTCAAAGAGCGCGATGCTCTATTAGAAGTGATTGGCATAGCAAATCCAGACTTAGCTAAAGCGAAGCTTGATGAATTATTACTAAAATTGAAGAGTTATAGTAAAAATACATTAAGTTGCTATCAGCATAGAGCTAAAGAAGTCGCTTTTATGATGTTTGATCAAGTTATTTTTCACTGTGGTAATAACAAATACATACTTGATAGATTGGAGAGTGCAGGGAATAGTTTACACTCAGCATCCAGTATTGCAGACATAGATCGTATTTTGCATCATTCAGTTGATATGATCGCGACGACTGTTAGCCAGCTCTCTACAGGTAGCCCTGAGCAACAGTTGGTGGATAAGGTGAAAGTGTATATTTTAAATCGCTATCATCACGATATTACGGTTGCTGATATTGTTAGTGCCGTAGGGGCAAGTCGCTCATATACCATGAAAAATTTTAAGCAGCTGACTTCAACAACCATTAATCAATATCTTGTTAATGTCAGAATAGAGCATGCTAAGTCTATATTATTATCAAAAAATGTAACAGAAACGGCTTATGCGGTTGGGTTTAATAACTCTGCATATTTCTCAACGGTATTTAAAAAGTACACTCAATTATCACCCAAACAATATCAAGATAAATGCTCCGTTAAATCATAAGTTTAAGCCATGTGATTTTTATAACCTTGGCTATTATCAATGAAAACGGACCGGTTCGTGTCAATACACATATTGAGTTTCTCTTCATTCATTCTTTACTAATCCAACCTAAGGGCATAAATTTCTCCCTCAAAGACTACTTAGCACTTGTGGATGAAACGGGTAGAATTATTCGTGATGGCAAGCGGGGCGATCAATAACATGGCCACCCATTCTAATTGGCTAAATATTAAACACTCTACTAGGCTTTAGTTACTGCTTAATATTCGGTGATTGATGATGGCCAGACCTAGAAAAACACTCGTGAGTTTAGAAGATACGCCTTACTACCACTGTTGTTCGCGTGTGGTACGTAAGGCATTTTTGTGTGGGTTTGATAAGTCGACAGGCGAAAACTTTGAACATCGCCGTGAGTGGGTTGATAGCCGCATTATTGAATTAGCGACGATTTTCGCGATTGATATTTGTGCTTATGCGGTGATGAGTAATCATTTACATGTGGTGCTTAAAGTCGATGTGGATAAAGCCAAAGATTGGTCTGATATAGATGTGCTTACCCAATGGCATAAAGGCTTTAAAGGCACCTTGCTGACCCATAAATTTGTTAAAGG